>NZ_JBGCVZ010000008.1:0-27385 GCF_041103195.1 Gordonia sp. ABKF26 | reverse complement strand
AGCTAGGCCGGTCCGGTTCACGCCCACATTCGAGGAACGATCTATCAGCGCAGACGCGAGCACACCTACAAGACGGCTGATCGCTGACTTGGCACTGAGCGGGGTGGTGGTAGGCCTGGTTGCGGTGATCGGCTGGCGGTATGCGAGTCCGCGCCAGTTCGTTGACCTCGGCCGCCCGGCGCGCGAGATCAACGGCTACTTCTTCACCTTCGACTACTTGCAGTCGGAAACGGGTCCGCGCTGGTTTCCCGAACTGCTCGTGTTCCCCGTCGTCGGCTCGCTGATGGGCGCCGTGATCGGGCTGGCGGCGTCGGCGCTGTCGGCTACCCGGCCGACGTGGCGCACGGTCGCCGTCCAGGTGGTGAGCACCGTCCTCCTCGGAGCCGCCACTGGACTGTTCGCCGCCCTCTACGCGCATCACGTGCAACCCGTGGTGATGATTCAACCCGTCACAGACCCAACATTCGTCCTGACCGACTCGGATATCGCGTCCAACCCGGGCGCGCTCCGTGGCGCTCCACGATACGTCGACTTAGCGCCAGAACTTGTGTACTTCCCGCTGGCAGGGGCGCTCAGCGCGCTCGGGGTTCTACTGGTCCTGGAAATGATCCGCCGCCTGTTTCCGCGTGCGAGGCCACCCGGTGGTTCTCACGAAGGGACGTGATCGTGTGTGGGTATCCCGGCGGTTATGCCGTTCTTCGTACCTGGCGAAAGGCGAGATTGACCAGGCTGGACAGCAGCAGTGCTGCGGCCAGATATCCGAGGATCAGCGGGGAGAAGATCTCCGGCTCGTCTTGATGGTTTGCCCACCAGTAGATTCCGAAGACGGTTCCGATGATCCCCAGGACCAGTACGGCTGTTTGGATCGGGACACTCACCATGGACAACGGTATCGACACGACCGCTGCGATGGCGCACAGGATGCAGACCAGTATCGATATCGATAGCCACGTCTCTGAGTCGAAAACCACAGCGAAAACAGCCGATACGATCCCTGCGGCCAGCAACGCGAGTTCTGCTTTGGGTACGCGTACTCCTACTGAATTCGTCATCGAGATCACCTCTTTCGTTCCGAATGGCCAGGGCGTTGTCCAGGTAGCTCGCGGTCAGTCGAGAATATGCCCTCCCCACTCCTTCGGGTGGGCCACAGCCGCTTCGGCAATGAAGGACTGAATCTGTTGAGTCGTTCTCGCAAATCACCACCACCTGACTTGCGGTCGCGACCACCCGGCGATCGGGTCACGGTGCGCTAGTCGAGGCCAACCGATGCTCACACACTCGCCGCAATCGTTGCCACGCAGTGTCATCCAGGCCCGGCGGCGGAGCTGCGGCGAGCACTCGATGGAGTCGATGGAAGAAGACCCGCTCCGGGATGCCGAACCTCACCCAGATGTCCTCGCTGCTGCCACCACCGAACGGCGCCCACCGCAACGCGAACGCGATCATGTCCTCGCGTTCGCGCGGATCGCTGCGCCAGTCCGTCACGGCATCCAGTATCAGCCACCGCCTGTGCGCGCACCTGCACAACGTTCATCTGAACGGACGAACACCCCGGCACGGCACAATGTGATGCACTGACCTCAACGATCTGCGTTATCCTCATGGCCGTCACGAGGGGAGATGGCCGGGGGGCCCGGGCGTTCGCGCAGACGTCACGATCGTCGTTGCCTGCGACCTCAGCGCGCGCTGCGGAAGGACCGCTGTCATCACCCCCAGGACCAGACGCATCTACCGGGCAGTGAGCGCCCGGCTATCGACCAGCACGGCGTGGTTGATCGATCCCACTGTGGCGTCCACACGGCGCAGCCGCCCCGGGCGCACCCTGCTCACCATCCTCGCCGTCCTCGCCGTCATCTGCGCGGAGATCGCCCTCCTCATCTGGCTCTCCACCCTGACCACGGCACCCAAACCTCAGCCGACCCGACCGGCGGATTCGCGCTACATTTCGTCACATGTGATGAAATAGCTAAAGTCATTGCACCGCAGGCGATTAACTGGGAACGAGACGTGTTGAAGTGGGACGAGTAGGGACCTAGGACTGCGTCTAGCCCCTTGCATCTGGTGCCGGGGGGGCAACTCGTCCCGAACGCCGGGTTCAGTCCGGCGGCTGGGCCTCTCTTAAAGGGGTCGGGGGGCCATCGCCGTGAAGGTGATCAGAACTGGCACTGTCGGCACCGGACGCAATGATGGACGAGTGAACTTCGATCAGATAGCCCGTATGGATGACGGCGCACCACGCGTCGCGCGCATCGATGACGTGCCAGCCCTGTTCTACCTCGATATCGAGGCACGACGTGAGCTCTGGGGCCACGTCGGCCTCGTGCCCACGCTTGAGTGGCTCTCGCGGATCTTCGCTGACCTAGACCTGTCACGCATGTCGAACAGTGATGACGAGGTTGTGCTCGCGTTTCTATCCGGGGTCAGCGAACCAGCCAGCGCGCAGACTGCCGGCTTGCTGGCTCACGGCAACGCTGTGCTGCATCCGATGCCGTTGTTTCTGGCAATCAAGGAAGTCATAGCGTGGGCCGATGTGGACGGAGATGCCGTGCCTACGAGTGATGAACTCCTAGCGGTCTTTCTGAGTCTGTCGGCCGAAGCTCATGAGGCGGCCATGCCGACCGAGGGAGCGGGATTTGACCAGGTGCTCGCCGAGATGACGCTGACTCGCTTGACCCAAACGGCGCTGCTGTATCCCGAACCACTAGAACTTCTGTCGGCGTCGACGGAGGGGATCTGGTACCGAGGTTGGTCAGACAGGACCTCGACCAAGGTCAAGCGCAGCCTGGCCGAGCGTCCAGCCGCGCAGTGGGCCGAGATCACCGGGGTTGATCTCGACGACTTCCTGTCACTCGGGTGGTTGTTCTACAACCTTTGGAAGCACGAAGGGTTCACGTGTATTGAGCCTGAATTCTTCGCTCGATACGCCGCTCCACCAGCGGCCGTCGACTTCCTGATGGACCATTGCACGGTGTCGCTCGCAGACCTGCGCGCACAGCTGGCGCAGGAACGATCCGAGAATGCGTCGCTGTGGACTCGGTACAAGCTGCAACAGACCCCGTTTGTGCGTATCGACGACGGCACACTGCTGCCTATCAGATTTCAGTACGTGATCCAGCGCATCTTCGGAGACCATCTCTACCTCGAGACCGAACACATGTTGCGTGCGACCGACTCGAAGAAGGCCGACCACTACGCGGAGGCAATGCGGAACATCTTCGAGGAACGCGTTGGCGAGGTCCTCCAACGCATCTGTACCTACGACGAATCGGGGGAGACAGTCCTTGTTGACGAAGCCGAGATGAAGCGAGTCTGGCGAACGAAAAAGTCGACGCTGCCGAAGATCTGCTGGCGTGTCCCCCGTGAACCGGTCCGGTCTGTTTTAGAGTCCTGATTGCCCTGTTGAGGGCAGAGAAGGGACGATGAGGATCATGGCAGGACGCAAGCGCCACTCGGCAGAGGACATTGTGCGCAAGTTGCGCCGGGCTGACGAGTTGGCGGCGCAGGGCAAGACCGGCGAGGAGATCGCCGCCGACCTCGAGGTGTCGGCAGCGACGTTGTACAACTGGCGCCGCCAGTACGGCGGCATGGACGGTGACGCGGCCAAGGAGCTCAAGGAGCTGCGTGAGCAGAACGGCCGGCTCAAGCGGCTGCTCGCCGATGCCGAGTTGGAGAAGGACGCGCTACGGGAGATCGCCAAGGGAAAATTCTGAGCCCAACCGCCAAACGCGCCGCCATCGACATGCTCAAAGACGTGATGAACATGTCAGAACGCAAGGCGTGCAAGGTTGTTGGGCTTGCTCGTTCAGCGTATCGTCAACTGCCGCAAGCGCACACCCCGGCTGACCCGGATGCTGGCCTGCGCCAGCAGCTACGAACCTACGCCCGTCAGAACCCACGCCACGGGTTCCGTCGGGCGTGGGCCTGGCTACGTTTCGACGAAGGCGACACCGTGAACAAGAAGAAGGTCCACCGGCTGTGGAAGGAAGAAGGATTGCAGGTGCGCCGGGCGCCGCGGCGTAAACGGGCCGGCCAGTCGTCGGTGCCGATTGTCACCGCGGACGCACCGAAAGTGGTGTGGGCATTGGACTTTCAGTTCGACTCCACTGTCGACGGACACAAGATCAAGATCGCGTCCATGGTCGATGAACACACCCGGATGTCGCTGCTCAACATTGTGGATCGCTCGATCGCCGCCGACCGGTTGATCGAGGAGTTGAAGAAGACCTTCGCGATCTGGGGTGGCCCACCGAAGGTGCTGCGCATGGACAACGGCCCTGAGTTCATCTCTGAGGCCCTCCAGACGTTCTGTGCAGGGTCGGTGGGGATCTCCTACATTCCGCCTGGCACGCCGTGGAACAACGGGTTCATCGAGTCGTTCAACAACCGGTTGCGCGACGAGTGTTTGAACCGCAACTGCTGGCCCACCCTGTTGGAGGCCCGCGTGGTCATCGAAGACTTCAAAGACGACCACAACCACCGACACCGCCACTCAGCGCTGGGCTACAAGACCCCGGCCGAGTACGCTGCCCGATGCACCCACCAGCACCACCCCGTGGGCTGCGAGATCGACTGACCGACCGCAAGAAAGAACTGGCTCTAGGACCGACTGGACCGGTTATCGGGGACCTGCCACTGCGACTTCGCACTCTTCCGTGGGCACGGTTGCATTCTGATCGACGCCAACATGCGTAACTTGCCCCAACCGTTCGCGGAAGGTGAGGCGACGATCGAATCGCTGCAACTCGAGATCGAGCAGCGGTTCACGACAACCAAGTTCCGACAGCTACTCAGCACCGTCGAACTCTTCATGAACCGAGGCTGGAACAGGCTGCGTACGGCGGTCACTGGCCGCACCAGATTCGTCCCGATCGTGGTTGTTCCCGACGCGGGAATCCCGGGCGACATCGCGGTCGAGAACGCTGTGTACACCAGAGCATTCGGCCTGGTAGTCAAGTACAACGAGAATCCCAACATCACCAAAGTCCACGTGCCAGCAATTCTCACCTGGCGTGACCTACTCAGACTCGATGGACTAGCCGAACGCGGCGTCGACATCTTTGTCCTGCTCAAACGCTGGCGCGACATTGACGCTCTGGGTCGGTTCGGGCGTGAGCAACTACCTGTGCCGTTGAGTGAGTTCCTAGATCGTCGATACCCGGACTCACCGATGAGTCAGCGTGAGCACCGGCGAGGATGGGACCTGTTTGAGCACCTTCGTTCCCACGTAGAGCAACACGCGATCGCGGCTGCTCCCGCGGCCCTTCGCCAGACGGTGGCAGCAGAGTTCGCGCACCAACGACGCCAGCTGCCGACATTCGACAACCGACACGAGTTCACCGAGCGCGATGGCCGCGCCATGAGGATCACCAACAGTTCATCGGATTGCGATTGAGGAAACGATAACGGCCACAACAGATCCGCTGTTGGCTTGCGGTGTGGCGGCTACGGTAGCCACTCAAGAAGCGGTAAATATACTGCCTCACAATCACTTTCACTCGTCCTAGTTCGCGCCGATAATTTAGATTATGTAAAGTTACGCTTTACATACACTGTACATGGTTTCTTGACACCTCTCCTGATGACAGTCAGCATGAGACGGTGACACCCCACATGGGAGCTTCCCTCGCCGGCATCGTCGACGAGTTCAAACATCGACGCGGTCTGTCGGAAACCGCGGTAGCCGGACGGCTCGGTATGAGTCGGATGAACCTGAATCTGTGGCGGCGCGAAGGACTTCGCGCTCTGCCCACACGCGATCGACTCGAGACGGTCGCGGAGGTGACTGACACTCCGTACCGGG
Organism: Gordonia sp. ABKF26; assembly: GCF_041103195.1. Classification (NCBI taxonomy): domain Bacteria; kingdom Bacillati; phylum Actinomycetota; class Actinomycetes; order Mycobacteriales; family Gordoniaceae; genus Gordonia; species Gordonia sp. ABKF26. The sequence continues at coordinate 21,585 of NZ_JBGCVZ010000008.1, read as the reverse complement.
TGGTGCTCGAGACCGCGCTCGCCGAATGCGGCTACCTTGACACTCCCCCGCCGGGGGACACCGTGTCGCTGGACGGGGTGGTCGCGGTGTCACGGATCCTAGCGGGAGTGGTCGGGCGCGGGTTGAGCCCGAGCGAGTCTTCGCGGCTGAGGGCGGCTTGGGTTTCAGCGTCTCCGCGCACCCTCGTCTCGGTCGCTACGCTGCTCCAGGAGCAATGCGCTGATGGGTGAGGTGGCCCAGTTTGCGGAGAAAACTCACTCCACGACAACGAGAACTGCTCAACGTGCGGCGTTAATTGCAGATGGCAAGAATTGAACACCCCGCTGTGTTCGGACCGTCCCCCGAGCACCCCTACGCTCTCGGCAACCTCTGAGTCCATCAACCGCAGGAGAACAAGGTGAACGGGTTTGCATTCGCAGCTGCGCTGGTCAGCTCGTTGATATGGCCGGCGACCGTTCTCTTGCTCGCCCTCTGCTGGCGTGAGCCGCTCACCAAGCTCTTCAATCGGATCGCTCGGCAAGCCAAGAACGTCACCGGACTTGGGTTCAGCGTAGAACTCGAGACCCAGATCGCACACCTCGTCTCGACAGGTCTTGCTCTGGCCCCGGACGGATCTGTTGACCGCGAGCATAAAGAGAACGTGCGGTATCCAGTGTTGCTGAGCGCTGATCCTGTTGCCACAATCATCGATTCATATGAGCGCGTGCGGTACTGCGCCATCGACAAACTCACGAAGCTTTATGGTCAGAGCAGCTTAGGTAGCAACACTAATATCCTAACACTCGCTGACACAATGCACTGGTACGGACAGACCCAAGGGCACGTCGACGAGACGTTGGGAAAGGTAACCGCTGAGTTGGAGAGCATCTACAACACAGTCGTACAGATCGACCAGCCTCTCAACGCGTTCTCTCCGAAGGAACGCGTCTACGCAACGCATTACCAAGCCGTGGCTGACCGCGTGATCGAACACTTCAAAATGCTGTAATCGTCGGACTGATCAGATATCCATCCGGGTAGGGGCCACACCAGTCAGGGATAGCTGGGAAGTCACTAAACTGGCCCCTATGAGTAGCGGTAAGCCCACGGTGCGGTCAGCGGCAGTGTACGCCCGGATCTCCCAAGACTTGGAGGGCAAAGGGCTTGGCGTGCAACGACAATTGGAAGACTGCCGCAAGCTCGCGAAGGATCGTGGGTGGACCATTGGCCGCGAGTATGTGGACAATGATGTGTCCGCGTACTCGGGCAAGACCCGGCGGGGTTACCGGCAGATGCTCGATGATCTGGCGAACGGTGCCCGGGATGCGGTGATCGTCTACAACCTCGATCGGGCTGCATCGCCGGCCGGTGGAGCTCGAAGAGTTCGTCACCCTGTGTGAGCAGGCCGGGGTCCACGAGGTCGCGACCGTGACCGCCGACATCGACCTGGGCAACGATGACGGGCTGTTCATGGCGCGGATCTTCGCCGCCTTCGCCGCCAAGGAGTCCGGGCGGCGATCAGCACGGGTAGCCCGCAAGATGCTCGCCAATGCGGAGGCGGGGTTGCCGCACGGTACCGCCCAGCGAGCCTTCGGATACGAGACCGGCAATATGGTCGTGCGTGAGGATGAGGCGCAGATTGTGCGGGATCTGGTGGCCCGCACCATTGCCGGGGAGTCGATGCGCTCACTTGCGCAATGGTTGAACGACCATGAGATTCGTACCGTGTCGGGCAAACCGTGGATCACGACCACTCTGCGGGCGTTGGTGCAGTCGGGGCGGATCGCCGGGCTGCGCGAGCATAAGGGGCAGGTGGTCGGTCCGGCGGTGTGGGAGCCGATCATCACCCCGGCGCAGCGGGATCAGGTACTGGCGGTGTTCGCGGCGAAAGCGCGGTCGACCAAGCGGATACCGCGGCGGTATGTGCTGTCGGGGATGTTGCGGTGCGGCAAATGCGGCAACACCCTGTTCTCCGCGGCCAGGACGCAGGGCCAGGATCGACGAGTGCGTCGCTACGTGTGTCTGTCTGGCCCGGATCACCGCGGTTGCGGCCGGCTGACGGTGGTGGCGGTGCCGGTGGAGGATCTGCTGGTCGATGCGGTGCTGGCCCGGTTGGACTCACCGGGCCTGCGGAACGCGTTGGCGGGCAAGGCGAAACGGAGTCCGGATACGGTGAAGCTGACCGCGCAGATCACCGTCGATACCAGCAAGCTCGACGAGCTGGCCGGCCTGTACGCCGACGGGGCGATCACCGCGCGGGAGTGGATGACAGCCCGGAACCCGATCGAGGAACGTATTCAGCGGGCGCACAAGGACATTGTCGCTGTTTCCTCCGACGGAGCCCTGTACGAGCTGGCCGGCACCGGAGCATCACTGCGTGGGCAGTGGGAGGAGCTGTCGATCGACCGGCGGCACGCCATCGTTAAAACGGTCCTCGACCATGCGGTGATCGCTGCCGGCAAGCAAGGCGCCCGCAGCCTGGATATCAACCGCGTGCAACCGCAATGGCGATTGTGACGTGGTTTAGAACGTGGATCGCATGCTGCCCAGACGTCGGGTCTGCTGAGCCGGCGTCACTCGCTGGTGGGGCCGTGGATTCTGCCGGCCCTGTTGGTGGACGGAGCTGATGGCTGCCCACGTGTAACGCTTGGCCAAGCCGGAGTACACGGTGGCTGAACGTCCGAGATAGATAGCGCTCAGTGCTGCGCCGACCGAGAGCATGAACGGGACGGTGGTGAGCGCGTTTGTCCCGTGCATCATGAGGGTCCAGGACTTCGGCACCGCTGGTGCGGCGATCAACCCGAGCACACCGCCGGTGATCCACCGCTGATTGACGCTGCGCCACGCTGCGTCTGCGTACTGCTTGGCGATGCTGGGTCGGCGGATCAGTTCGGGGATATCCCAGTCGTGCCCAAACTTGTGCCAGAATTCTGCAGCGGTCTTGGGGTCTAGGTGATGACGACATCAGTCAGTATGGTCGCTGCCAGTCCGAGCCAGTACGGGTGGGTAATTCCTGCGATCCGCAGCAGGACTGGCATCAGGATGGCAAGTAGTCTCGATCGGATGAGCGGGTTGTGAACCAACTGCTCACGCATGGTCCGCGCGGACACAACCACACCTTTGCTCAGGTGTGCGGTCATCGAATACGGTGCCGCAACGCCGAACATGATCATCGCGGCGACCACGCCGAGACCAACGAAACCCAGTGAATAGTCCGCGACATGCATCGGGCCGGCCGTGCCGGTGATGTGCAACAGCGCGAGCACCGATGCTCCGAGCATCACCCATCCGGCACTGACAGTCAGGACAAGCGCGCCGCTGATTGCCGGGAACCACCAGAAGAATCTGCGGGACGGTGACCAGCTCCGTGTGTGTACATTGACCTGCATATTCGCTCCTATTCATCGGTTTGGTATCCGGGCATCGGGGGCGATGCCCGGCATGGATGATTGTTACGCGCACGTCTGACAAGCCGGTGCTGCCGCGTCACCGCGAGCGGTGACTTGCCCTCGACGATTGTGGTCCAGCCCAGTCAGTGTTTGAGGAGGACAGCGACCTGGTTGATGATGGTGGGGTCGGTGATGGTCAGTGGGACTCCTTGGCGTGCACAGGATTCGGTTAGCCAGACACGGAATTCCTCCTCATCACGGCGGGGCACCTGCGCCGAAGCGCGGTCGTCGGTGGCGGGCGCGGTCATGGCGGTCCACCCGGCGGGACGGAGTTATCGCGGCGTGCCCAGAGTTGTTCGAGGTGTTGGTGCGCGGCGGCTAGTGTGAGTTGGTAGTCACCGTGGGTGAGATGTCCTGTGCCCGCGAATTCCCATGGATCACAATTTCTCTCACCGATAGCGTCGGTGTCGTCTTGGTGGCTGGTGCTCTCGTCTGCGTTGTCGGCCGGAGTCTGCTGCTGGCGCCAGAGGGCACGAATCTGGCGCAGGTGTCCAAGGGTGGTGGAGTAGCGGCGGGACTTTGTGGTGACGTGCCCGCGGTAGCCGAGGGTGTGCAGCCACCGGACCATCGCTGCGTATTCGTCGGGCTGCTGATCGGCGAGGTCGTGCAGGGTGCGCCAGATCTGGCGGATGTGCGGGCTCACTTGGGTCGCGATGGTCGGGTCGTCGCAGGCGGCTGGGCTGATGGGGCGTGGGCTGATCCCTGTATCGGTGACTGATTTGGTGACGTACTTGGCGAGGTATCCGGCGATCTTGCGACGCTGCCGGACCGGGATTGACGAGTCCAGCGGGCGGCTTCGACGGCGAGTGCGGCAAGTTCGCTGCTGCTGACCGGGAAATCGACTGCGTCGCATTGCCTTCTGGTGGTGTCGGGGCGGTCGAGGCGGATGACCGCGTGGTAGTGCGGAATGAGTCGAGTCTGGTTCTCGTGCACCTTCAGGAATGACAGCCGCACAGTATCTTTCGGCAACCCCAACGTCGTCAGCTGAGCGGCCAGCAGTCTCCGTAGGCGCATGGTGAAGCGTTGCCACAGGGTCGGCGCCCACCAGCTGAACAGCACATGCCCGCGGTAGTCGTAGGTGCCGGGGCGGCGGGGCTGCCCGCCGCGGGTGCGGTGCTCAGGAGGGTGCACCTGCCCAAACGAGGGTGCGGTCAACGTCAGGAACACTTGGGGGTGGGCGGTGATCGTGTCGGGGATGTTGTGGTGCCCGCCGACAATGCCGGCGTGCACCAGTTGCCAGGTGTCTGCGGCATATAGGCGCGAGCAGGAGATGCAGACAGCGGCACGGCGGTTGCCGCAGCGGATGGTGAACCGGTCAGCGGCGACCAGGCCGTGGCGGCGGTGCAAGTGAATCGGGTGCAGGCAGTAGCAGGTCGCCCGAACCCGTGCTGCCCACCGCAGGTAGTGCTGACCGCCGGCGCGGCGCAGCATTTCCCGCACGGTGGCGGCGTCCAAGTCCGCTGCCGGTGTGGGCAGCAGTACGGGTGACGATAGTGACGGCACTGTCCCGATCTCCTATTTGGCGTCGTCGGCGGCGCGGCCGTAGCGGCGGACCAGGTCGTCGATGTGACGGTCGGTGTAGTGGAAGGCACGCACCAGGATTGGTGCGGCGGCACCATCAAGGGCCAGGTAGCCGACCCCGGGCAGATCGTCCGGAATCTGATGCGCCGGCCCGCCGCGGTCAGCCGCGGCTGGACCCAGGATCATCGTGGTCTGGGTGGCCTCGGCCATCCGCAAAGCGAGGCGGGCCGGGAACAGCTGCCGCATCGGCACGATTTCTTTCGATGGGTCTTGCACGGCGGCAACCACACTCACACCGACTGCGCGACCCTGGGTGAGCAGCAGTCCGAGGTGCTTGTCGATCGCGGTTTTGGTGCTGCGGTCGGCGAACGCGGTCAGAGCCGCGAGTTCGTCGATCACGATGATGATCAACGGGTCAGATAATGTCGGGGCGTGTAGCCGGGTAACCCCGCGCAGACGCCCCGCCCGATCGGTCATCAGTGTGGCAGCGTCGGCAAGGAGCTCGGCGATCGCCTCGGGGGTGTAAGCGAATCGGGCGAACAACGGTGCACCGGCGCCGAATTCCATGCCGCCCTTGGGATCAGCCACCCACACTTGCACGTCGCCGGCGGCCGTCAGGGGTGCGGCGGCGCCGATCAGCGACCACAGGACCGATCCTTTGCCGGCGCCGGTGACCCCACCGATCAGCAGATGAGTCCCCAGGATCGACAGCCGCCACGGCGACCCGTCGCCGCGCTGCCCGAGGTGCAATGACCACCGCCGCGACCCACCACGACTGGCCGCCGGTGAGGCAGTCGGGGCCGGGGTGATGGGTTCGGCGAGCGGCTGGGCGCGTCGGACGGCCAGCGTGATGACTGCCGGACTCGGACGGATCACGGTGACGCTGTCGGCGGTGAATGCGTCTGCGAGCGCCTCGGCGGCTTTGCGGAAATCGGTGATGGTCTGACCGCGCAGCGGCCGTACCGTCAGCACATCATCAGTCGGCGTGAATTGGACGCGCACGAGTTGTGGAACGGCGATCTGATCGGCCGAGGTACGCGCGAGGCCGCAATCGACACAGATGGCGGCCCAGGACCGGTAGCGCCGCCACACCAGATGGTGGAATCTGACGCGGTCAATCGTGATCTGTCGTAACGAGGCCAGATACCACATCGCCCACGCAATAACGACCACGACCATCAGAACCGCGCCGAAGATGGTCCAGAACAGTCCGGTCTGCCAGTTCAGGACACCAAGACTAATCGCGGGCACCGAGACCACGGGGAGGCGCCAAGCCCACACCAGGATGAATCGGACCAGTCGCCACACGCCGGTCACGATCGATCCGGCGATGTCGTCGGCAGTGGTATCGGGTGTACCGCTGCTGGGTGTTGAGGGGGTGTTGTTCATGAGGTGGTTTCCTCTGGTGCGCAGGCGAAACGAGGTCTCGATGAGACGTGAGGACTGGTGTGCGGGCCCACACGTGGCCCGGCGATGGCCGGCCAGGACGGTCGTATCAGGATCGTCCTGGCCGACCTGCTACTTCTGCCGCGTTGCCGCGGTGGTGTCGGCGGGGGTGATGGACGCGGCGCGGAATGCGAGGCCCGACCTGTCTCCCTGACTCCAGGGAATCGCAACCAGGCCGGTCACCGAAACCTGCTGGGTGACAGATAGTTTTGGATCACCCACGACCGTCGCGTTCAGGATTTCGCCGCCGCTCTCGTCGAGGGCGAGCATCTGCACGACGTACTGGGCCAGCCCTGTTGCCGGGTCCAGCCGGGGCGCACCGGTATCGAAGCTCAGTTTGATTTCCGGAACCTTGGTCACCAGAAACCGGGAATCGGTCGTATCGATTTTCAAACGCATGACTGCATCTCCTGAGTGAATGTAGTTGGTATGCACCATGTTTGGTGCACAACCCACACAACAGGACGCCGTGCTGTCAGTTCCATATCAATCAGAGGTCAGTTCGGGTCAGCGGCTGTCAATTGCCGTCACCGACCAGTCAGCCAGACGTCAGCGACACGCCGCTGCGTGACCAGTAAGGGCCCACCCGCCGCTGGTCTATGACATGGACCAACTATGGTCACCGGCCGAGCGGTTACAGTGAGCGCCATCGGCTCCAGCGATCACGACAGAAAGGCCGGGCATGGCATCGGACGACCACCACGGCGGCGCGGCATCCACGCAGACTCATGCCGAGTCGTCGGGCAATTCCAGTACTTCTGTCGAACCGGATGAGATGGAGCGCCGTGCGATCGTGGACCGCATCGCCGACTAGGAGTGTCGGACAGCACCCTCACGCGGGCGCGGCGGGGCGAGAAGATCAGCGATGAATCGGCCTACCTCATCGCCACCGCTCTGGGCGTCGAGGCCGGCCACATCTGGCCGCACCTGCAGGCCTCAAGCGCGGGTAGTGCGCCGATCGAGCGGCGATCGATCGTCGATGATCCACACAAGCGCCGATATCGAGATGCTCCGCATCCTCACGCTCACCCGCACCAGTGCCGTGCATGCTAAAACTGTCGCCATCACCACCATGCAAGACCTACTCGTCACCGCACCCGCCCCGGTCCGTGAACAGCTCTCCGGTTTGAGCCCACGCCGCCTGGTGTCGACCTGCGCGAAACTCAGCCTCGCTGACAATCCTTCCACCCCAACAGAATCAGTGCTGTTGGTGCTATACCGGCTCGCGGTTCGGTACCAGCACCTGGCCGCCGAAGCCGACAGCCTGCAACATCAGATCGGCCGCCTCGCCACCCACGCCTGCCCAGCCCTGCTCACCGTGTACGGCGTCGGACCCAACAGCGCCGCCACCCTATTGGTAGCGCTCGGTGACAACCCCGGCCGCGTCACCAGCGAAGCCGCGTTCGCCAAACTCTGCGGCGTCGCGCCGATCGAAGCATCCAGCGGGAAAACCGTGCGACACCGCCTCAATCGCGGCGGGAACCGGCAAGCCAACCGGGCGCTGCACACCATCGTCACCGTCCGGCTCCGCCGCCACCAACCCACCCGCGACTACCTCGCCCGCTGCATCGCCGACGGCAAAACCAAACGCGAAGCCATCAGATGCCTGAAAAGATACGTTGCCCGCGAGGTCTACAACACCGTCCTACCAGCACAAACACGCCAACCAACCTGACATACACAAGAGCATCTGCTATCGAGACCAGGCGTTCTAGCCGGGTGTTGTGCCTGACGCCGAGACTAGTCGGGATCTTGCGTCGGCAATGCAGCCGTCTGACCGATCTGAAACTGCAAGCTGGCAGCGCAAGGCACGGGCACGGCCGTTGTGCTCCACTGAGGTCGGCACGCCAGTGGACTCAGTCAACCTCAGCCACACGTTCTCTCGGCTCGCCACGCGGGCGGCTTTGGTCACTAGCATCCGAACAAACTTCGGCATTCGGGCGCCACACTGATGCTCGCCCAGGGGGCGAGCTGTACTCGTCGACGGCCGGGGTCAGTGTTGCTGGCGACCATCCCAAGAGGTAGACAGAGCTCGTTGACACCGGATGGTGGCGAGTCGTTGGTACTGAATCGGGTCGGCGTTCTTCGTCAGTTGACGGATGCTGGCCGGATGATTCATCACCGACGGTTCCGGCACCGTGCGAAGCGCAGCTCTTAGCAGTAAGAAAGTCTCACAAGATCGCCGGGACATCCCTCGCGGTTACGTCATCATCTTGCAAGCCGGACGAGTGTGTCTGCGTGGTACCAGCTGGCGGATCCGTCGTCCATGCGAATGGGGATGGATCCGAGACGGTCGGGTTCACCGATGACGTAGCCAAACGCCGGTATCACTGCGTACGGTGCTGGCACTATGACTTTGTCGCCGTAGCGCCAGTCGTTGTGGGTCGCCGTCATGTAAATAACCTCACGATCAGTGCGGTGTCGTTCCTGCGCGCGGTGGACAGTGCGGCAGGAACGACACGCGGGCGGCTACGCGCTCGTTGACAGATACGTCGTGTGGGTCCGCATGCACGCCGCGAGACCTTCGGGACCGAGTTCGCGGCCTAAGCCGCTCGCTTTGATACCGCCGAATGGCGCAACGGGATCGAGCATGTAGTAGTTGACGCCTACCGTGCCGGATTCGATTTGTTCGGCGATCTTGATACCGTGAGACTCATCAGCGGTCCATACGGTGCCAGCCAATCCGTATGCGGAGTCGTTGGCGATCTGAACCGCCTGACCGATATCGTCGTATGGCATAAGAGCGAGTACCGGTCCGAATACTTCCTCTTGTGCAAGGGAACTTGACGGATCAACGTCTGAGAAAAGGGTGGGTTGGACATACCAGCCACGATCGAGGTGGGCTGGCCGACCGCCGCCGGCAACAATGTTCGCACCGTCTCTCTTGGCCTTTGCGATGTGTGCCTCCACTCGGTTGCGGTGCGCAGCGCTGACCAACGGTCCGACCTGTGTACTCGGATCAAGTGGATCACCGATGACGGCACCGTTGACGAGTCCGGCGAAGAGTTCGAGGGACTCGTCGAACCTCGTGCGAGGAACAAGAATTCGGCTATTCAGCACACAGGTCTGACCGTTATTCAGTAGCGTCGCCTGAAAAAGTCCCTCGATGTTCGCAGTGAGGTCAGCATCGTCGAGGATGATCGCTGCCGACTTTCCACCGAGCTCGAGCGTGACTGGGCGGAGTAGCTCGCCACAGGTCTTTGCGATTTGACGGCCGACGGCGGTCGATCCGGTGAACGTGACCTTATCGACGCCTGGGTGGGATACGAGGTATGAGCCAGTACTCGCCCGCCCAGGAACGATGTTAATGACTCCCGCCGGTATGTTCGCAGCAACGACCGCTTCGGCGAAAATGTAGGAATCCAAGACTGTTTCTGGGCTGGGCTTCACCACTACGGTGCAGCCGGCGGCCAACGCAGGCGCCACCTTCAGTGCAGTGACCAGGTTCGGATAGTTCCACGGCACGATCGCGGCGACCACTCCGACTGGGGCCTGGCGAACAATCGCGCGGCCACCGAGTAGGCCTGGACGTGTCTGCTCCAGTTCCGTAGTCCGAATGAGGTTCGCATAATACCGGTATACGGTCGCGGGAAGCCCGGACTCGAGCATTCCGGCGATGGCAATCGGCATCCCGTTTTGGGACGAGACCAATTCGGTGAGCTGCGGCGCACGCGCCTCCAACTCATCAGCAAACCGCTCGATCGCTGCTGCGCGCTCGTCGGGACTCCACGCCGACCAGCCGCGAGGATCGTCGAATGCACGTCGTGCCGCGGCAACCGCGGCGTCGACATCGTCCGCATCTGCTGCTGGTGCGCTTCCTATGACTTCTTCGGTGGCCGCGGACAATACCTCGATCCGCTCTGGCGCGTGGGCTGGTGACAATGTACCGCCGATGAACAGCGTGTTCTGGTCGATCATGTGTTCCTCCGTGCGTGCTTGCATCTCAGTGGCTGTGCGTGATGATCCCGCGAATGTTCTTGCCATCGAACATGTCTTGATATCCCTGATTGATATCGCTGAGTTGGTACTCGGCGGTGACAGTCTCGTCAAGCTTCAGCTGGCCGTCTCGGTACAGTCTGAGCAGCCGGTGAATATCTGCTCTCGGGTTGGCTTCGCCGAAGAGGCTTCCAGCCAAACGCTTTTGAAAGAGCGTGAACATCATCAACGGGATGGTTGCAGTGTTCTCAGTTGCCGGGGCAATACCAGTAACAACCCCGACGCCGCCTTTTCGCACCAACTCCAGCGTCTGTCCGATCATTTCGCCGGCGACAACCCCCACTGTGAGAATCGCTGAGTCGGCCATCACACCGCGGGTGAGGTCTGCAACAAGCGCAGTGGCCTCCTCGAAGCTCGTGCAGAAATGTGTTGCCCCGAGCGGTATTAACTGCTGCTTCTTTGATTCGACGATATCCACCGCGACGATATTTTCGGCGCCCGCTATTCGGGCACCTTGGATCGCGCTGGCGCCGATGCCGCCGCAGCCGATGACGACAACTGTGTCGCCCGGTTGGACCTTTGCGGTGTTGACCGCTGCCCCCCAACCTGTCGTCACTCCGCAACCGAGCAGACACGCTCGATCAAGCTGAACGTCGTCGTCGACCTTCACCACGGATTCTTGGTGGACCGTCCCATACTCAGCGAAGGTTCCCAGCAACGATAGGGCGCCGAGGTCCTTTCCACGGGCGCGGCGGCGGTAGCTGCCGTCGAGCATGGTGCCGGCGAGGATGAACGCGCCCATGTCGCAAAGATTCTGTTGCCCAGTCGAGCACCACCGGCAATGCCCGCATGCTGGCAGAAACGAGCAGACGACCTTGTCGCCGGGCTGCAGGTTCTTGATTCCCGGACCGACTTCTTCAACGACTCCTGCACCCTCGTGACCACCGACGGTGGGTACCGCGATCGGCATATCACCAGTGCGGGCGTGATCATCGGAGTGGCATAGCCCGCTCGCTTCGTAGCGGATGAGCACCTCACCTTCCTGGGGTCCGTCGAGCTCGACATCCTCGACGCTCCAGTCCTCACCGGGACCCCAGAGAACCGCTGCTTGCATTTTCATCACTTACTCCAATCGTTTAAGAAATCGGGTGTTAGCCAACCAGGGATAGTGTGCTGCGTCGCACTCATGCAGAGCGTGGATCGCAACGCCACGGGGTTGAACCAGAGCGCCACCATCGGCGGATAATTCACTGGCTGAGTTCGGCGTCTAGCTCTTCACCGGTTGTTGACGTCGACTGACGCCATCCACCGAAGATCGCCGCCGCCGCACTTCCCGCCACACTGTCCAGAGGAGTAGAAGCACACCAAGGATCGTGAGGATGGTTGGCAGCCATGTGCTCATAGCGGTCAGCATGAGCCCGCTCTTTTTTGCGGTCTTGGCTGCGCTCGCAACCGACTTGTCAGTCGTTTTCACGTTTAGTTGCAAGACGGGTAATAGTTCGATCTGTTTTCCGCCAAGATCCGCATACGCGGTTACCGTGCGGTCGATCGCGACCGCTAGCGGTGACCCAAGCTGCTTGTCGACCTGCAGGTCGTAGTTCGTCGTCGCCACGTAGGACAGTGGTATCGCACTTGGGATCGGACCGGCCTGTTTGATGGCTTCTTGACTCGCAGGGGGAAGCTTCGGCATCAACTGTGCGGCAATCGTACCGGGTAGCGCAGGTGGGAGCGTCTTCAGCAGCGATGGGCTCTTTACTGCACCTGTCCCTGTCGAGTTGTACTCATATACGTTGCGGCCATGTACTTTTGCCGCGCCTCGGTAGTTCAATGGGAATGCTTGCTGCGTAGCGTTGTCGTTCAAGCGATACGAGCTGCCAGATCCTTTGGGGCCAATCGGCAGCGTGACGGTGTAACCGTCCGTGTGCTCGACCTGCTGTCCGTTCGGCGGATCGGTGAGCATTCGGGCGCCGGTCGATCCGAGCGGATGACCGATCGCGACCGACCCGCCGTTGACGTTCAGCCTGTCGTCCGGAACGCCGAAGTGCTTCTGGAGCATCAGTGGCACCCCGGCGAACGCCTCGTTCACCTCAAACAGGTCGATGTCGTCGACGGCCAGCCCGCTGCGTTTCAGCGCCTTTGCGGTGGAGTCGAGAATCGCGGTGAACTGGATGACAGGGTCGGCCGCGGCCACGGAGAGTGCCCGGAAACGGGCCCGGGGCGTCAGCCCGTGCCGGCCGGCGAAGTCGCGATCGGCGATCAGCAGTGCCGCTGCGCCGTCCGATATCTGCGACGAGTTCGCGGCCGTGGTCTGGCCGTCATCGGCGAAAACCGTTCGTAGCGTGGATATTTTGTCTCGATCGATGGATGGACGGATGCCCTCGTCGGCGGTGATCGGGTCGGACGCAGGGTCGGCCGGATCGATGGTGAGCGGCACCAGCTGAGCGGCAAATCTTCCGGCTTGTGTTGCGGCCCAGGCGCGCTCGTGACTACGCGCCGAGAAGTCGTCCAGCTCGGCACGGGTCAGGCCGAATCGGGCGTTCATCAGCTCCGACGACGCGCCCTGCGCCATCAGCTCGCCGCGCTCCGAATCGACGTTATAGCGGACCAGCTCGCGCGGGCTGTACTGCGGGCCGAGGGGCGCGCCCGGCCTCATCGCCGGTGGCATCGGCACCCGGGACATCGACTCGACGCCGCAGGCGATCACGAGATCGGCGCAGTCGGCCACGATCGCCTGCGCCGCGAAACTGACGGCCTGTTGTCCGGAGCCGCACTGCCGGTCCACCGTCACCGCGGGCACGGACTCGGGCAGTCCCGCGGCCAGGACCGCGTGCCGGCCGAGATTGCCGCCCTGCTCCTCGTTCTGCAGTACGCAACCGGCGATCACGTCATCGATCAGCGATGCGTCCACGCCGGTCCGATCGACCAGCGTGCGCAGTGTCTGGCCGAGCAGATCGACTGGATGCCAGTTGCGCAGCGCGCCGCCTCGCCGTCCGACCGGGGTGCGGACCGCTCCCACGATCACTGCTTCTCGAGCTGCCATGAAATCCTCCTGCTACGGTATCGATCATCGTACTATACGAATGTCCTAGAATATGAGCAAATGTACTGAAATGCGGAAATCTGTATGATGTCCATTCGAGTGGAGGTGACATGTCCAGCGGGGAGCCGATCGACAGCGATCTGACGACCAAGGCGCGCATTCGTAACGCTGCGCTGGAACTCTTTGCCGCCGAAGGGGTTTCGGCGGTATCCATGCGAGCGGTGGCGGCGCGCGCGGGTGTCGCGGTCGGACTGGTGCAGCATCATTTCAAGACCAAGGACGGCTTGCGATCGGCGGTCGAGCAGTACATCGTCGACCGCCACGCCGCGGCGATCGCGTCCGTGCCGGGCGACGGTGCTCCTGCCGAAGTGGCGGCCGCACGTGATGGGGCGGTGCGGCGCATGCTCGACGAGCACCCGGCGCTCATCGGCTACATGCGTCGCGCGCTACTCGACCCGAGCGGCGACGGCCGGTTGCTGGAACGGCTCACCGACCTATCGCGGAACCAGGTCATCGAACTGCGCACGGCAGGTGCCGCATCGACCAGCCGACCAGTCGCCGATCAGGTGGTCGGGCTGATGGTGCGGCAGCTGGGACATCTGTTCCTGCAGCCGATGATCGATGCGATGTGGGCTCAGCTCGATACCGAAAAGACGTGCAAGCCGCAACTGATCGTCCGCGCCAGCGCCAATGTCGGAGCCCCAGAAGGACTTCGCACAGCGGAGCCTTCATAGCCTAATCGGTGATAGAAGGTTGCGCTAACACGTGACTACACCTGTTGGACATCTACCGTCCAAGAGTCTGCACCGATGTCGGACAGGTCCATTTCACACCAATGGCAATATCGACCCGCGCCGGTACTGCAGGCGAAACCTGCACAATACAGTTGCCGCAGTTGGTCTTTGCGGTGGCGCTACGTCTTGGCTCAATCGGTGACTGCGACATTCCTGATTGGAGTGCTGTATGCCAGGCAGAGATCGACTACCGTTGCCGCCTGAGGTTCGGGAGCGGGTTTTCGTGAGTTGCAGCACCGCGGTCGAGTATCGGTAGCGGGTGTGCCCCAGACCCTTGCGCTGATCTGGACGCGTGTGTTCGGCATCGTCCCGGCGATTACCGGTGGCCGCCGAACGCCGCCACTGGTCAAGGCCCGATTCTTCGACGAGATCGATGCCGGCGTCAGCCCCGACCGAGACCGGCCTAGTCGCAGGGGTGTTCGGCGGCCACCGAGTGTCAGTGGGCCGCACGCGGCTGGCCGAAGCGGTCAGGGACGCTCAAGTGGTGCCACCACATTCGATTACCCCATCGCCCGCCGGGGTTCCTCGCGCGGACGCGTTGACCTGGCTCGAGCGCGTCCGGATCGAGAAACTGACCGACGCCGGCTACCGGCAGGCCCGGATACTGGGCCGTTCGCCAGCGACGATCAGCCGGGAGATGCGGCGCCGGGAAACCATCGTCAGGCCGCGACCGACGGGCCAGGGCGGCGCTGAGGCTGCGCGGCGGCGGGATTGCTGTCATCGCTTTGCGGAGGTAGTAAACAGGCGGGCGAGACTAGCTGGCCGGACTTCGCTCGAGGCCGCGGCCCCAGCGAGAGCGCATTCACCAACCAAGAGTTGGCGGCGTTGATGGAAACGCCCGGGGTGAGTGTCGTCGTCGATCCGGAGACTCTTGCCGATATGAAGGCTGCTGCGGACTCGACGATCCAGACCAAGGTCGACCTACTGCAGCAGTGCACACGACCTACACATGACGATGGACGGCGAGTCCGGCTGCACTACAACGCGACGCCGGTACAGATCTGCGGCGACGGCCAGGTCGACTCAATCACCTTCCATGCGCCAGACGGCCAGGAAACAATCACCGCTGCAGGCCTCGTGATTCCGTCAATCGGCTACGCCGCAACATCGATCGCAGGACTGCCATTCGACGCGGCCACCAACACCGTGCCAAACGATGGCGGACGGGTGCTGCAAGACGACGACACCGTGATGGATGGCATCTACGTGACCGGTTGGATACGACGAGGGTCGACCGGCGGGATAGGCATGAACAAACTCGACGCGCGGGAGGTAGCAAGGGCGGTGATCGACGACTTCCAGGCCAGGCCAATTCACACACCGCGCGAGGGTTACCGCGAGGACCTCGTCTCGCTGCTCGACGGCCGCGGAACACAACCAATCGGGCTGGACGGCTGGCAACGGATCAACAACGCCGAACTGGACGCCGGACACGCTCTCGGCAGGGCACGCCTGAAACTGATCGCCCGCGCCGAGATGCACAGGATCGCTTCCGCAGAGTAGGCCACCGTAACCAAGAACTGAAAGATTGCCCACCAGATCACGGCAACACGCTGTCCGGCTGCTTGATACTTAGTCACCACGAGTCCCTGATGTCCGCTCCCGATGGGCACGATGCCGCGTGCTCCGTCGACGTAGGCGTAGTCGACGCGGTCGATCAGGGAGCCCCGCCAGGACATGTCGGCGATGTCTATCTGGACTGACGAGTCGGAAAGACTTCAGATCACTCAAATCGGCGTTCCGACGCGGAATCCCGAAGCTCGAATCCCCATTCCGTATGGGATCGTGTGGTGGACGTCAGGCTTGTACACCGTCACCGCGTGATGGCTGTCTTCCTCAAGTCGCCATGCGTCGACGGGGTCGGTTGAACTCTGAAACCTACTCCGATACGTCGGTCTATCTTCGATGTTGTTCAGTTTCCTCACGCATTCGTGACTAGTGGAGATGCCGGTGGAAGGCCTGACCGCATTCCTTCATCGACGAGACCATGAAATAGACAGCTGCACGGCAGTGTTCGATGATTACGTAAGAGGTGCCGGACATGGCCGAGAGGTGTTGTTAGCGACTTGCGAGATTCCAACTGGATCTCACATCTCTGTCCTCCACCACTTCGGTACCGCTCGCATTTGGAGTAACAGTATTGGGGCCTCCCTGGGCTTGGGCGCTTGGCCACACCGAAGGGCCCTGGTGCCTACGGTGAGGACGGGGTATTCGACGGATTCGAAACATGCGCACGAGGATGTTTCACGAAAGTGCATCTAGCGTGACAACATTCAGCATGGGCGAACGCAGGCTGGAGTTTCCGACGAATCCGGAACCGATGCTATGACGGATCAAGGGGTGGGTGTGGTGGGTGTGGGGGCGCGTTGGTGGAGTCTTGACATTCATGCGCACTCCCCGGCGTCATTTGATTACGGCGGTATCGCCGACGTGAGGAGCAGCGCTCCGAAGCCAACCTTCAAGGAGTGGATTCAAGCCTATATCGACGCCGGCGTGGATGGCATCGTCGTCACCGATCACAACACTCATGAAGGTATCGAGCAAGCGCGTGATGCGCTGGCCGATCTTAAGGCCGAGAATCCAGGACTCAGGCCGTTCGTCATCTTCCCGGGTGTCGAGGTGACGGTGACTAATGGGACTCACGTTCTCGCGATCTTCGATCCCCAGAGCCCAGCCGAGGTTGTCAACCAGACGCTGACGTTGTGCCAGTACAAGGGCACCCGGGGAGGCAGTGACCAAACGGCCGATGTGACGGTTGCAACTGCGGCGAAGATCGTCAACGAGCTAGGTGGACTGTTCGTACCTGCTCATGCAGACAAGAAGCAGGGTGTTTTCGGGATCGATCCACGCGACTTGGCCGTCCTGCGTGAAAGTCCTCACATTCACGCCGTTGAGGTGATCGATGATAGTGCGCTGAGCACTGCCGACGCCTCAGGCTGGGTGCCGCTCCTAGGTTCCGACGCACACCATCTCACCACTGGGTCTCACTCAGACCCGGACTCTGCTAAGGCACCCGGCACGCACCTCACCCTCGTCAAGGCAGAACGCCTCGACCTTGAGGGTCTGCGCTTGGCGCTTACAGATCCGCTCGAGTCGATCCGGCGGTGCCGCAAGGACTACGACGATCCGAACGACGTTGACCACGGCTATATCCGTTCGCTCGAGGTGAGCCACGGAGGAGCCACCGAAACGTACCAGTTCGGCCCGTGGATGAATTGCCTCATCGGCGGCCGCGGTGTGGGCAAGTCAACTGTCATCGAGCTCCTCCGGCTCGCGCTCGGCCGGACAAGCGAATTGCCAAAAGGCATTGCCGGTGATCTAGTTAGATTTGATCCCGTCGTCGAGTCGGATCATCGGTGGTGGACCAGCGAGACTCGAATCACCGTCGAGTACGTCAGAGACGGACGCTCATTGAAGGTGACGTGGGCCGGGTCTGATCCAACGCAATCGAAGATCGAGCTTTGGGACGGATCCCAATGGCAGCCACAGGCTGGGCGTGTGTCCGACCGGGTGCCGGTTCGCGTGTTCAGTCAAAAGCAGATCTATGAGCTGGCATCAGAGCCGCAGAGCTTCCTGACCATCCTCGATGATATGCCGCAGATTCGGCGACCAGAGTGGGACGAGGAGTATGAATCGCTCCAGCTGAAGTTTAAGGCTGAGCGAAACAAGCTGCGGCAGTTGCTCGCCGAGTTGGAGAAGGCCGACCGCATTCGAGGCGAGCTGGAAGAGGTGCGGGGTCGTCTGCGCCATCTCGAGCAGCTCAAGGCAAGTGATGAATACCAGGAACTCGAGGCGCTTGAGAGCAGACTCCGGCTATCCGCGTCAGCGGAGGAACTGGCGACCGAGATTGAACTCGGAGCGAACAAACAGTCGACAGCGTTGCGCGGACTTACGTCCGGGCTCCTGAACGTCGAGGAACACTCCGATCGCGCCGCGTCGTTCATTCGTGCAGCGCAGCTCCTGGAAAAGGCGTCAGAAGTGTTGAGGTCCGCGAGGTCAGAGTGGGAGGTACGACCTACTCGTCAGCAGTGGGAAGCACGAGTTACTGAGCTCAATGCGTGGCTGAGTGACCAGGGTGGGTCGTCGCATGCAACTCCAGAGCAGACTGCAAACGATCGGCTACGAGAAGCGCAGCTGGATGCCGAATTGCGCACGGTTGAGAATTCCGATGAGCGCCGGGCGGCCCAGCAGGTTGTGATCAATGAGGTTCTGTCTTCAGTCATCGAGAAGCGACGGGAGCTCTTCGAGCGTCGGAAGGCGTTCACTGAAGCGCTGAACTCCTCCGGTCGATCCCTCACAAAGGTCGAGGTGTTTCATCAGGGCGACATCGCCAGTCTGGGTAGTTCGCTCCGCGAATTGTTAAATTGCCCCGACTCGTTCGACTCAGCGTTCGCGAAGGACGGCATCGCCTCCTTCTTGAACGGTCACCAGCCCAAGGCGCCCCAGTTCACCACGCGTGTCGCCGAATTCAAGGAGAAACTCATCGCGCTGACCGAGAAAGGGGCCGCGTCCGAGATCGCATCGAAGGTCAAAGTCGATGCCCGCTTTTACAGCCGCCTCGAGAACGCCGACACATTCGACACGGTCACCAGCATCATGCTCTGGTTTCCAGATGACCTCGTCTCGGTTCGCTACCGCCCGCATGATTCGGGAAACTTCGTGCCCGTGGACCGGGGGTCCCCAGGACAGAAGACCGCAGCTCTACTGACGGTCATACTCCAGATGGGGACTGCACCATTACTTCTAGACCAGCCCGAGGACGATCTCGAGAACAAGCTGATCCGGCATCTGGCGGTCGAGACACTCAAGAACATCAAGCGCAACCGCCAACTCATCGTCTCCACTCACAACGCCAACGTGGTCGTGACATCGGGCTCGGAAAACATCACCGTGCTCGAACATGGAGAAGTACTGCCTGTAATCGAATCAGAGGGGACGCTTCAACAGGCGGCGGTGAAGAAGAACGTGTGCGAGATCCTCGAGGGCGGCGAAGACGCAATCAGGACCCGATACAGGCGTTTGGTTGGGTCCCCCGGCTAAAACGCGTGGTCGAGATCCCCATCGGTCGCTCGCCGTTGCCATGGTGCTGCTCCCTTACACGATGAGACCTTCACCGCGCAGTGTGGTCCATGGCAGCGACCGTGGTGGCCGATCACTCGAATCGGTGCAACTACCGTCCGTGCCGATAATCGTCACTTATGTTAGTCCGCCACTGCCTCTCGCAGCGGCGTGCGTGTGTGCCAGGGGTGCCCCGGCGGCAGACCTACTCGTTCGTCGGTGGCCGAGTCGAGCAGTTTCTGGGGCAGCAGGATGGGAATGTCGGCGGTCGGGTGGTTCAGGAGGTCCCAGCGGTCGCGATATCGGGCGAACACGTGCTCGGATGCCCGGGCCTGGGAGACCGGCGCATTGCGCCGCCCGGGTAGCACTGTCGGGTCGGTGCGCCAGTTCTGGTGCTCGAGGAAGGTCGCGGCGGCGACGTGGTCTCGCGGGACGACGTAGGCGTACAAGGGCTCCGGTGGAGCTGGGACGACAGCGAGAATGAACCATTCAAAACCCGAGTGATCGACCTGATCGACCGCTCGTCCCAACGGCCAGTTGACATCTCTGGCACCCGCTTTGGTGGCGGTCTTGACTTGCACTTCGATACGTGGCCGGTGTGCCAACGCGGTCGAGACCGCGAGGATGTCGGTGCGCGCCAGGCCGTCACGCGTCAGTGCCGGCGCCCAGGACCGGCGGGCGAGCTCGGCACACACCCAGTGCTCACCGACCGTCTTGACCTGCTTGCTGTCCACACCCGGTGTTGTCGCGTCGACCACCGAAGCAGTGTCGCACTGATGGGTCGCGATAGCGCGGACACGCCACCGCGCGTCGCGTGGCGTGCGCGCTCACGGGGCACCGACGAGTGGCCCTGCAGTAGGTCTGTCATGTGCCACGGCTATGGGAGCGGCGACGGCTTCGACTACATCACTCTGTGGGCTAAGCCGAACAGCTAACAACCACTGTGGGTCAGTGTCTCGGCACGCTGAGCCCGTATGTCCCGGAGCGCCGGAGAGCGATACCGTTCACGCGTGGCAGCAGTCGAGATCGATCCGAGAGACGACCCCGAGTACCTCACTTTGTCGGCGGCCGCCAAAGAGGCTGGTGTGCGGGTCCAGGTGTTGCAGATGCTGATTCAAGATCGCAAGATCACAGACGGCATCGCG
Source organism: Gordonia sp. ABKF26 (assembly GCF_041103195.1). NCBI lineage: Bacteria > Bacillati > Actinomycetota > Actinomycetes > Mycobacteriales > Gordoniaceae > Gordonia > Gordonia sp. ABKF26. The sequence goes on along the minus strand of NZ_JBGCVZ010000008.1, from coordinate 1,217 downwards.
CGGACCCGCAACGGACACGCCTATTTGCATCGCGATCACTTGCCTACCTGAACTGAGATTGAGCGCACCCTGGCAAGCATGTACGCCGAACGCTTGGCTCTCACTGATGCTGCATTGACTGCTCTCGAGACCGAAGTCGAAGCAGTCCGCAACGACCTCACTGAAGCTCAGGAACACCCGGATACACGCCTGGGCGACGATCTACTCGAGGTGACCAGAAGTCCCTACGACCAGTCGGTGAGCACGCGGACAATGGCAGGTGCAATGTCAAAGTTCAGGGATGCTGTGCTTGGACTAGGCGAGGCTCGGCGGCATCTCGACGACGTGCGCCGCACGGTGTGACTTCCCGCCTGGGATGATCTAGCCGCGGTAGCCGACCGGCGACGTCGCATCGTGCGCCTAGAATTCGACAGGACGCGGCGGGGCCCGATTACTTTCTCGTTGCCCTGGCGACTCGGCGCACAGCTTCAATGACATCCCCGCCGCCGAGGCCATGAGCTCGGGAGCGACGACGCAACCCACCCGAGTAGTCGTCACCGCGCCACAGCCAGTGTTTGGCAGTCTGTCGTAGTAGCTACACCCACCAATGACCGGCCGCGATCGGCAATGGTGTATCTAGATTTTCATGCCACGAACAGAACGTACGGGGATGCGGGTGTCCATCGCCGACGGCGACGATCCCAGCGATGTCGATGAGTACGCCGTAATAGAGCCGTCAGAGACCACCAATCTCTGTGCCGTTGTCGCACTGTTCAGTGCGTTGGTCGGCTTGTTCCTGCCGGCGATTGTTCTGGGCGTCATCGGTTTCATCGAGGTCGGCCGCCGTGAGAATGAACGCGGCGACGGCATCGCAGGTGTTGCTGTCTTTCTCGGCGTACTGGAGATCGTGATTGTTGGTGTCCTGCTGTGGCGGCTCCAGGTCATACAACTTGGCGACACCAGTGCCTGATCGTGGCACCGGCCATGGATTGATTCGCGACCGGTTCGGCGACGGAGATGGCGGTACACCCGTTCACGAAGCGGTCCTCAGTGCCGCTATCGCAGCGTTCTTGGTTGTGGCGCTGGCAGCGGCGGCAGGGTCGCTTCTTGCGGTCTCGAGTGGCGCAGCTGGGTACAGGTGGATCATCTTCACTGGTGTCTCGGCATTCGGGGTCAGCACGTGCCTGTACGTCACGCGTCTGCAGCTCACGGGCCGCCGGATCGCTCGACTGACCGTG
>NZ_JBGCVZ010000007.1:0-31413 GCF_041103195.1 Gordonia sp. ABKF26 | reverse complement strand
AACGGGGCGCAAGCGCCCCGTCGGGGGTTCGGGCGCGCAAGCGCGCCCGAAGGGGCGCCGCAAGCGGCGCCGTGGTGGCGTGCGTTTCGGTGTCCCACTCCCACATCGGCCTACGGCCGATTGGCTGGATTGTGGTTGTGGTGCAACGTGTTTCATGTCTCCAACTCTATCACGACTCCCGTCGGGCAACGGGCCGGGACGCCGCCGTGTCGGCCTGCGGCCGACCCTGCACCCACACCAACCGACCGCCCTGCGGACGCTCTCTGACTCCATATGAAACATACTACCGCACAACATAATTAAAACCCATTGCCACACAACCGATTCCCTACGGGAATCTACGCCTGACGCGACCGTTCATTGCTCATGCAACCAAAAAGGCCGGCGCGCCACCCGTTGGTCAAATACCAGGGGAAAAGACGCCCCATCGCTGGGCCAAGCCGAAACCGGAGAGGTCGTGTACCGATCTGCTCACAAAAACGCTCCAGCCCCCTCGGCCGAAAACAGGCCGACAGGGGCTGGAGATCGTGCGGATTCTTAGATGTCAGGACAGGCCGGCAAGTACTTTGGCGCGCGCCTCCGACACCTCATTGATCATCGTCGCGATGACAGAGTTCTCACTCTTACGTAGGTCGGTGTACCAGGCGACCGCGGTGCGCACGACATCAGCAAGCTTCACTCCATCAAGCACGGCAAGAGCCTCGACCTTGACATAGTCCGACGCGTCGATCTTCAACGTGACAGGGTCGCCCAGAGTGACTCGGTCCTCGCTGGCTACTTCGTCAGCTGGGCCGCCGGTCAATGGAGCCACAAGGGCGTCCAACCGACGGTGAGCGGCTTCAATCTCCTTGGCGAGAGTCGGCGACGACTGCCGCATCGAGTGATATTTCGAGATCGCCTCACGGATGAGATCAGCTTGCGAAGTTCCTCGCTTCGCCAGCAACGCCAGGACTTCCAACGTCTCAGCCTGCCCTTCTCCCAGCTTGACTGTGACCTGCTGAGTACGCCTGTGACCTGCGCCCTTAACGTTGTTGCTCACTACATCAGCCCCTCTCACGTGGCCTTAGTGCTCGATTCGCCCGATCGAGCCTTGCGGGTAGACGACGCCGAATTCCTAGGTTCCGAACGTCCTCTGCATCTGGTATGGAAGCTCGCCGCGATCCGCTAGGGTCCGCGCGAACGACGTGACCGTACCAGCATTTCGCTGTCTCTCACACCTAGAACATACCGCCTTTACACATTCTCAACGCAGTCAGAACCCCACAAGTGACACGATTGACTGCCGGTCGTTACAACAGGTCAGTGTCCTGACGCAGACTTTCCACACTTGTTAAGTCGGTGTACTGTTGCCTCAACCCGCCGCAACCGGGCGGTGGGTTGCTCGACCACCTGGGAAAGGACCTCCTGATGGCCGACTTGTTCTACCCCGACCCTGAAGGCCGCGAAAACGACGGCGCCTCCGTTGCCCCGCGGCTTCGCAGGATTGTCTCCATCCACACCGAGACAATTGACTACATCAACCGCCGCAGCGCATACCCCCGCACAACCGAATTCCTCGCCGACCAGGAGGAATGGGAGAAGTACCCACACAGGGATCTGCCGGCCGACGAGTCTGCCGAGGCGTTGAGATCGCTGCTCGCGGCGGGCAACGACCGAGTCGCCGACGCCGGCCTCGAGCAGACAGAGGACGACCGTCTCGTGCACTACATGCTGGTGGACGCATACCAGGACGTCTTTCAGGACGTCGGCGGGATCGTGGTGATCGGAGAAGAAGCTCCCGACACTGCATACGCGATATGGCGTCAGCTCCCCATCGGCCAGATGTACATAGTTCTCGACGCGATCGACGGCACTCTGCCGCGCCAGGTTTCCGGCGAGGGCGCGTCGATCAACGCCAGCATCTACCTCCGAGCGGGCGAGATCGTCGCCGACATCGCCCACGACACGTTGTTGGCTACCGTCACCACCAAGACCTCCGGAACCCATCTCATCGGCCAGCATCCGGGAAGCACGTTCGTGGCCCACCGCGACGGCCCGATCGTGCGGCTCTCCGAGTTCGGCGTTCGCGCCGACCAGGTACGCCTGGGTTCCGTCGCTGTTGTCGCAGCACAGGGTCATCACCGCGAAGGCCCAGCCGCGGTGTTGCTCGACACGATTGTGCGGGGTTGGAACTTGCCGGCCACGCGCTCAGGGTCCAGAGTCATCACCGACCCCTCGCTCACAGTGTTCACCGGCGGCGGTGCGCCTGCGCTGTTCGCCTATGCCGCAGGACACCTCGAGACGGTCGTGTTCCCCAAGCCCCAGACCGTGCACGACGTCACCGGGATCGTCCACACCGCAGCACTCGGTGGGCACATTTTCCTGCTCGGTGGCGAGGAAATCGGTCTCGACGAACTCCGGTACTGGTGCCAGACCGTTGCGCACCCCAAGTCGAAGGCATACCGGCCCGTACCAGCGCTGCTCCTCTCCCGCGACGAGACACGGGGTCGCATCATCGCCGAGCGCATGGGAGAAGCCGGTCCCTGGACCCAGCTGATGGCTGTCGATATGGGCGAGCCGGATTCCCGACCTGTGATGCCACCGGTAACCGACGAGAAGTGGGACAACAACGAGTCCCATGACGATGACGACGAGGGCGCCTGGTGATCACCGTCCTGACCGTGAGCCCTCACCCCGACGACGAGATCATCGGGGCGGGGGCCACGCTCATCGCGATGCAGCGCCGTGGACACCGCGTGGTCAACCTGGCATGCTCTCTCGGACGCCCTGACGACAGGGTGCGCCGACACAATGAACTACTTGGCGCGACACAGATTGCCGGGTTCGACAACGTGATCCTCGACCCGCCAGCGACCATCGGCGGCGACGAGGACCTCGATGCCGGTGTCGCCGCAGTGCACACAGCAGTCGCCGCGCTCATCGACGAGCTTCGCGCCGACATCGTCGTCAGCCCACACCCCCACGACGGGCACCACGGTCACGAAGCCGTCGCTCGCGGTGTCCTCGCTGCCGTTAAGGCTCGACCCAAGGTTGTTTGGTGGATGTGGGGCCTGTGGCGCGACCTCCCGATGCCGACCCTCTACGTCCCTTACGAAGAGAGCGTCATGGGCGTCGTCACTCGGGCGATCGCAGAGCATCGTGGCGAGAACGAACGCAACGGTTACGACCGAATGGTCCACGGCCGAGCCGCCGCCTACCGATGCCTGGGCTCTGAACGAGTGTTCGGGTTCGGCGCCCCCGCCGCCTCTCCCCACCCTTATGCCGATCTCCTCACCGAGGCCCGGTACAACACCTGTGCGCACCTGTGGCAATTCAGCGCACCGAGAACTCTCGATGCCGTGCAACCCCTCGACCATCTATGGAGTACCGAGGACATGGCCTGGCTCGTCGAGGGACCGCCCCTCAACGACCGCCGACGTAGCGGCTGAGACGAAGCACCGCCCCCGGATCGCAGACCATCCCAAACGCACAGGTCGCACTCGCCGGCCGCGGTCGATGAGGTTGTTCCAAAGTAGGTCGACGCAGTTGCGCGAGGTGCCCTCATCGACGGGCGTAATAGGGGCGAGTGATATCGCCACCCCCACCACGCCGGCCGCGCACGACCCGCACTCCCGCCGGCGCTGTCGTCAGCAAATCTAGGTATTCCCCGTCGAGGTCAAGTTGGGTCAGCAACGCCGCCACCTGCTCGTCACTCCCGTGATGCGCGCGCAGGTATGCCTCAACACTGTCCGCCCGCCTACGCCACTCATGAAAGTCAGCGATCCCCATCTGGCGTTTGAGCCATTCGCGGTCACACACTTCCCGCACCCGCGCTAGCCCTGGTCGCGGTGCGGTGTCACTGTCGTAGAGAACTCCTACGCGATCCCACACCACGAAACGGTCGAACGCTTCCTCCCGGTGTAGCCTGACGATGGTTTTGCGTAACGACGCGAACGCCTGGTCGTGGGCATCCACGTCGGTGAATCGTGCCGGCAACCCCGCCGCGGCATCACTGACGTAGCGGTCGGCGATCGACAGGCGACTCACCTCCGGGACCACCGCCACAGCGTGCACTTCCACCCGAAACCCCGCGTCTCGAAACATCACCGCGGTACCCGCAGCAACCTCCGGGGATCGGAACGTGCCCTCCACCAGCACACTCACCCGCTCACGCACCGCATACTCGATCGCGCGCCGAACCCAAGCCCCAGAGGCCTGCGCTGTCACCCCCGGCATCCGCAACGGTGCATAACGCTGCACAAGACGATAGCCAGGATGGAACGGCCGTAGATCGTCCCCGATGATCTCCACCAAGTCCTGCCCGCTGCGCTGACGAGCCGCCGCACCCACCCGGCTTTTCCCCGCACCCGGTTGGCCGCCGACCATGATCACAATGGGATCCTCCGATGAAGCGGATTCCCCGAACAACACCGGGCACACCGCGTTCTCGAAAATCCCGTCCACCACATCCTCGGGCAAGACGGAACTCATCGGATCAAGCAAGGGCGGCGCGTTCCTTGAACGACTGCGTCAGCAACCGCTGAGCGTCGATATCGCCAGCAGGCACCGCCATCATCTCAGCGCGAATCGCGCGGATCGCCGCCACATTCTCCGCTGACAACGGCCTCAGAGCACTCGTCATCGCATACCGAGCGATCAGCTGATTACCCGCCTCGCGCATCCGGTCATACACGACGACAGGGTCACGCGTCTCATAACGCACGTCCACAGCCATGCCACCCATCCTAACCAGCCGCAGTGCACCACGCGGGCCACAGCCCAGGGCTTCTCCCTCCGCAGGTCCTGGATCTCCATGGCCTCCTCGAGGTCGGGATCGGCGCTACGCACCGCCCGATGCGTCGAAGGTACGCGGTCCCCGGCTGCGCAGTGCACGCTCAGTGACGAACTCTAAGACCGAACTAGGCTTGTCGGTCATGACCTACGACTTCTCGAGGCTCGGCCCGGATGGCTTCGAGCAGTTGGTGCAGGCTCTTGCCCTCGCGAGCGTCGGGGGTCAGGTTCGGATCTTCGGCGACGGGCGCGATGGTGGCCGCGAAGCCACTTTCGTTGGGGAGTGCCACGTGCTCGGCGGCGGAGATTGGGACGGCTATGGCGTGATCCAGGCGAAGTTCAAGAGTCGCATCACGTCCACAGGAGCGGACCAGAGTTGGTTCTTTTCCGAGGCGACGAAAGAGCTCGACGCTTGGGTGGGCCGGGGTCGGAAGACACGGCGAGTGCCGCCTCCGGAGTACCTCGTGTTCGCGACCAATGTCGTACTAACTCCAGCGAACCAGAACGGCGGCGCCGATCGCTTCGAACGGCTGATGATGGAGTACCGGGACCTCACCGACCACGGGAAGCCACCTCAGAAGGTTGGGCTTCCCGGCCTGAAAGGTTGGGCCGCTTGGCATCCCGACCAGTTGACCGCACTCTTGGACAACTACCCGGCGGTCCGGCATCGGTTCGCCGACCTCATCATGCCCGGCGATGTCCTGTCCCGGTTGTTCGATCATGTCGCTGAGCAGGACGCGCGAATTTCCCAGACCCTAGTGACGCACTTGGTGCAGACGCTGAAAGCCGACCTGATGGTCGAGCTGGGCGAGTCCGGCGACCAGTCCTCGCAGCGGCTAAGGCTGGAGCAGGTAGCGGTCGATCTTCCCGCGCAGTTCGGCCCGAGCGGCAGCACCTCAGAGCGGGACATGGTGCTGCACCGGATTATCTCGGACGCCGACCACGTACGCGATCCGGAATTCGGTCTCACCAGCAACGCCCAGATCATCGTTCTCGGCGGCCCAGGCACCGGAAAGACCACACTCTCGCGCACGCTATGCCAGATCTACCGCGCCGCACTCCTGCAGGGCCGGAACCCGGTTCTAACCCAGCAAGATGCGGAGACCGCCCACAGGGTCTGGGAAGCATTCACCGCTCACGGCCTTCCCACGCCGAGACTGCATCGCTTTCCAGTGCGGGTAGTGCTGAGCGAGTTCGCCGACGCACTCAGCGCCGACCGCACCCTGACTATGCTGCAGCACATTACAAATGTGATCAACCGCCGGCAGTCCGATCCATTGAACATCACCGACGCCAAACTCTTGTTCGCGCGGTGGCCGATCCTGGTCGTCCTCGACGGCCTCGATGAGGTCGCCGCCGCCAACGATCGACATCTGACCAATGAGCTTATCGACGACTTCCGCGCCGAACTGGCCGCCCAGCGCGTCGACGCGCTGATCGTATGCACCACGCGGCCGACGGGCTACACCTTCGACGGCAGTTCTGGGTTCGAGCTTGCCCACCTGTCCCGCCTGACCCGAGGCGAGGCCCTCGACTACGCATCTCGCCTCCTACAGACCAGATTCCCAGCCGACGAGGACCGTCAGGACAAGGTGATGACGAGGGTCCGCCGGGCGGCCGACGAACCTGAGACCGCGCGCCTGATGACCACCCCACTGCAGGTGACCATCGTCGCGCTCCTCCTGGAGCAACGAACTCGCGCACCGCATAGCCGGTTCGCATTGTTCAACGCGTACTACGAGACGATCTACGCGCGCGAACGCAACAAACACCCCACAGCCGACCTCCTGTTTGAGCGATACCAGCACCAACTCGACCGCATCCACCAGCAGTGCGCCCTTACCATCCACGTACAGGCCGAGCAGTCCGGCGACGCCGAATCGATTCTCGCGAAGGAACTCCTGTCGGACATCACAACCCGAGTCATCGACAGTGACGGTTACACCGGCGAGGAAGCTCACCGTATGGCGACCCAAATCGATGAACTGGCCACGACCAGGCTCGTGCTGATCGTTCCTCGTGGGGAGGGCGTGGCCTTCGAGGTCCGCACGCTCACAGAGTTCTTCGCTGCTAAGCGCCTCATGCAGTCATCCGATCCGTCGGACATCCTCGAAGCCCTAATTCCGTCGGCACACTGGCGGCATACCTGGCTACTCGCGGCCGGTCTTGTGTTCCACGAACGCCCCTACCAACGCGATATGGTGCTCAACCGCCTCAACTCGATCGATCAGCAGACGGCCGTGAACCGCCTCGTCCAGCCCGGCGCGCTCGCGGCAGTCAACGCTCTGCTCGATGGCTTCGCGGCGAATACACCCCGGTGGCAGCGGGACTTCGCGCGGTCGGCGTTGCGCCTGGTCGACGGCCCCAGCGGCAAACACATAGAAGATCTCAGTGATGCCCTGGTCAGCTTGATGCCCGACGACGCGACGCTGAGCGAGGTGGTGTGGGACGAGCTGGATCGTCGGCTGCGCACCTCGTTTGCCGGTGCCGCACGCACCCTTCTAATCCTGCTGGCTCAGGCGCCAGACGCCCTCGGGGTGCACGCGCAACGGCGGATTGACCAGTACGCAGTCAGCGGTGATCGAGCAAAGCGGGCGACCAAGAAGCCGACGATCTCGACATCCTTCATGACCGATGCCGTGGACGCCGTGTGCAGAGCATACGGCCACACCAGGTCCGAAGATCTGGAGGCCGACTGGCAGAACGTCCTGGACATGGCCGCCACGGCTCTGTCCGGAACGGGCGGCGGCGACGCAACCATCGAGGGAGTGCGGGAAATCGTGTGCCGGGGCGCGGCCGCCGACGACGACGCGGCGACCGTGATCCGTCCACGCATAGCCGAGGCGCTGCTACTGGACCGGGTGGGTCATCGCATTGCGGACTTGGCCGGGATCATGGAACCGTAGCCGACCCACGCGCATGGAGGCCGGCGGTCAACATGAGCGATGGCCAGTCGCCGGCGTTCGGGTCGCGGGTGTAGGCCGTGCGCAGCAAAGGGTCGAAGCTGGTGATCTGGGTGTCGTCTCGCCAAACCATCTCGGGACAGCGACACGATTTCGCGGCCGCGAGACAGTTCAGCCATATCGGTGTCGCTGCCAGCGGCCAGGCTGGTCGGCGCCACGGTGATCGTCCAGGTGTTGGCCGCCGTCCTGGCCGCCAGAACGGTATAGCTCCTCTCTGCTTCGCGACCTCCGATCTGCACGCGGGGTGGCACAAACACCTCGAGACCCGGCCGACACCGAAACCACCAACCCCCATCCCTTCTCGAATCCATCACGAAACTCGCACCGGCGCTTCAGACTCGACGCTGAGTAGCAAGGTCTCTCGAGGTCCGTATCATCAACGGCCGTGAACGATGTCGACCGCGAAAACTACACCCACTTGGCCGAGATGGCGTACACCCGCCGTGTCCGGTTGCAGAGCATCACCGTGCAGCCGGGCTCCGAAATCGCGGCGGACAACGCCTATCTCAACCCCGTTAAGCGCACTTTCGAGGAGTACGTGTGGCAGTTCCTCGGTAGCGCCATCGACCACCTCCGGTTGATCGGCGAAGCCGGTAGCAGGCAGCCAGTGACCAACCCGTTCGCGTTCGCGACCCTAGCTCGTACAGCCATAACGACAACTGCGACCGCACTGTGGTCCCTCGATAGCAACCAGGCGACGCGCCGGGTCCGGATTCTCGAAGTCATCGCCAAGGACTACGCCTCGTACGAGGACTACCGCCGCACCGTCGAGCCGAAGTTCACGTCGCCGGAGGAAGTGCGCAAGTTCGACGACGAGACACAGGAGCTCAATAGACGGGCGTCATGGCTTCTGGCTGAGTACAAGTCGGCGACCGGCAAAACTCCTACTAAGCTCAAGAGCATCGGCGCCGACGTCACCGACACCCTGATGGTCAAAGCGGCCGGCAACTTCCTGGACCCCGCACCGTTCACCAACGGCCTAGGACCAGATGCGGAACTCCTCTCGATGTGGCAGCACCTCAGCGGTTACGCGCACGGCCGACCCTGGGCATACCAAGGGGCCAAGACCACAATCGGACCTGCTGACGCCAACGGACAGGCGCCACAGACCATTTCAGGACAGCCGACGACGATCATCTCCGCCGCAGCAGCCGTCCTGACGCTGATGGACACCGCGTTCGACACAGCAGACAGGCTCAGTGACGTCTGATTGCGACCTTTGGCCGCCGTCAGATCGTTGAGGGCGTCCGTCTACTAACGGGAGCGGCGAGGGAGCGATGAGATGGCGATAGGTTCGGCTGCGTCCCATTGCGCTGTCGGTGTAGTCAGATTAATGCCTGGCGTAGAACTCGATTCGCGAGATCGACACGTCATCGGCGAACTCTGTGCTGGTAGCCGTGAACGGCAACAGACCTTCGGCGCGGCGATCCACCTCGCTATCGCCCAGCGCTGTGGACAGTGACACCGCCGAACTTCCCTCAATTCGCTGCCCAGACAACGTGATAAGCCTCCACCTGGTCGGGGCCACGCTCAGCGAGCCTGACTCCATCTCGACCACCACCGGGAAAACAATGGTGCGTGACTCAAACGATGGCTGATCAATCAGTTCAGGGGAGTCGATTACCCTGATACGGGCGGTGGCGTCCTCTGTCTTGACGGTCTGATCAGCTCCAATCCCGCCGTCTACCGGCGTGATCGACGAGGTCGGCAGCTGCGGCGATCGCTCCGAGGTGCCTGCCCGGGCAGGAGAAGACGGCAAGCTCGTGACGGCACTGGCAGCCGATGAAGCGTCGGACGGGGCACACGAAAGGGTGGAACCCATGTTTGCGCCTGATGTGCGGGTGGGGCCGCCTCCTAGTTGAGAGCGACGCTGTACACCTTCGCTGCCCCGTAATGTGATCGGTCAGATAATTGCGACAGCAGAAGGTGGCAGTCATGGCACGAGGCGACGGTCGAGACACGCTCGTCAGGCGCGGCGACATCAAAGACAGCGTTCGCAACGCCTTGTGGGCCAGGGCTGCCGGCAGATGCACCATCTGCAACAGACGACTACTCGGCGATACGAGAACCTACCTACATTCGGTGCTACTCGCGGAACTCGCGCACAATATCGGGGCTACCAGTAGTAGTGGGTCGCCCCGCTCGGCGCGATCAAACTACCACCCAGACACCGAAGCTGAGGAGAATCTGCTCCTACTCTGCCATGACTGCCACCGCATCATCGACCACCCCGAGCACATCGAGTTCTTCCCACCAGACAAGCTGCGCGAGATCAAGATGTCTTTCGAACGGCGCATCGAAATGGCTACCAGCGATGGTGGTCTCACTCGCACAGCGGCCCTGCGTGTGGGCGCGAACATCCACGGTTCATTTGCCCTCGCCTCACCGCACGAAGTGGCCGAAACACTGTTCCGCGCAAACTACCTCGGCCTCGTCGAGACACGACGAAGCGGTGACTTTACGTGCCGAATCTCGGGCAACGCGGGCGGCAAAGGATTCTGGCCAAGCGGCGAGCAGTCCATTGACGACACAGTCGAGCAAGTGCGCCAGGCCGTTGACAGCGGCGATGTCGCACATATCTCTGTCTTCGCCATCGCCCCTATCCCGCTGTTGGTCTATCTCGGTTGGCTCCTCGATGACAAGACACCGACACGGATCTATCAGAAACAGCGCGACCACACGGTGGGGTGGTCATGGAGCGACGATGCACGCGTCGTCGATTTCGCCATCGCCGTACCGGATACAGACCGGGACCCGAGTGACGTCGTGCTGTTATGCGAAGTCACCAGTGAGATCACGGTCGACCGGCTACCCGATCATCTATCCGCTGCCCCGGTGGTCACCCTGAAGCCGGCCCAGGTTCCACCCAGCCCGGTGCTAATCACCAATGAACAGACGCTAGCCAAGCTCGCGGCGCGCTGGCGGGAACTGCTCGCCCAGACCGAGAGCCGGTTCCCCGCCGCCCGGCGATGGCACCTCGTCGCGTCGGCGCCGGTATCGGTGGCCATCGAACTGGGGCGCGCGATCATGCGCGAGGCGCACCCCGCAGTCGACATCTACGAGCGGACCGCTGCGGCCTACGTGCGCGCGATCTCCATCAATGACACATGAGCGGTACGCCCGTGCACAGCTCTCAGTTAGCAAACGGGTGGGGCTTCTGCGCGGGGGGTCAGCCCGCCGGCACGTAGTCGCGGAGTGGCCCGGCTTCGCCATGAGGCAGGGAGATCAGATGGGTTCCCGACATCGCGGTTGGGGACTTCAGGTGGGCACCCAGGATGCTCGTGAGGCTCGCTGCGACTCCGGCCAGGTCAGCGGCTGATCCGTGAAAGGTGGGGACTGAACATCCGCGGGTGGGGATGAGTTCGTCTGCTGACCCCCGAGGCGCCGCCCAGAGTCCATGGAACGCCTCACGAGAACTGTCTACAAGTACGTGCTGGCCGGCGATCCGATCGATCGACAGCGGACCCATCGGTGAGGGGGGCATCGAGACCGTCATCACTCCGAGAGTCCCGGTTTGGAGATCGGTAGCCACCGACGCGACGGTCGGACGGTGAGAACCCTTGCACAAATCGTCGAGTCCCCGACCAACACCGATGCTGATGGTGGCGTCGATGATCACATCGATAGCATTCAGTTCCCTTGCGCCGGAACCGTTCGCAGGGTATTCCTCGACCTCGGGTGCCTCATTGACGGAGCGCAGCCGTCGGATAAGGGCCCGGGCCTTCGTCTCGCCGATGTCGTCCTCAACGTAGTTCTGCCGGACCAACAGGCCCCCCGAGATCGTCGCCGGGTCGCAGAGCAGCAGTGTTGCCGGACCGGCACGCATCACATACTCCGCGATCCACGAGCCCAATCCACCACATCCCCAGATCAGTACTGTCTTGCCGGCGAAGCCGGTTACCGGGCGTTGCGCGTCCCTGCGAGTGGTGACCTCGGCACGCTCGTCAGAGATCCGCCACCACTCCACGGCTGCATCTGTGTCCAGGTCACTGGCCTGAATGTCGATCATCGCACTCTTCTTTCTCGATGCCGCAGCAAGCGATCGCAATTGATCGGTGACCGAGGCGCTGATCCGTGCCGCAAGCAAGTGCACAGGCCCACCAGCCGGATGCGGGACAGCAGCAACGAACCCCTGCGGGCTGCCCTGCGGTTTGCGCAGCGCGCTTGCGGCCACCGCCGTCAAGAACATCCGGGCCTGATCGGTGCCTTTCGCCCGGCCAGGCCTGATCAAGGGAGTGGCCAGATTCGGGAGGTAGGGGTGATCCATGACGTAGAGCAGCTGCGCCAAGGTGTCGCCGGCCCCATAGGGCAGGTCGGTATCGAAGGTGATCAGGGGGAGATGATCTGCCGCGGTCTGGTCTAGAGGGCGAGTCAGCGTTAGGTCGTAACGTCGGGATGCCCGGCGAACAAGCCACGCATGTGAGGCGCGCCTGCTCGACGACACCGACTGTCGGACAACGATCGTCGGCACCTCTGCGCCGACATGGAGGACACCCCCGACCGCATGGTAGAGCGCAGTCCTTGCATCGAACCGCGCGCCGGCCGCATCGCGCAACCATCCGACCAGGCGATCGAGAAGCCCACCGATCCCTTGGGCAGGGTCCCACTCTCGTGCAGGATCGAGATATAGGCACAGCCGGTATCCACAGAGCACATGAGCGTGATGCAAAAACCGGCTGTGCTCCACATCAACGGACGGCGGCACCAGACTCGACAGGCCGACTGTCATCACGAACTCTTCATACGTGCGCAGCCGAACTCCACCCTCTGCGGCCGCGATCTCAGCGGTACGTAGTCGCACCTTGACCTGCAGTCCCCCGTCGGCAACCGATCGGGGCCGTCCGACGACTACCACTTCGTCCGGGAATGCGTGGGCAATGGCAGCCAGGTCCGACAGCACCGTGCGTTGCCACGCGCTGCGCGGACTGCGAGTCATCCCGCTCGTCCCGAGTGACTCACACTCGGTGTCGCGCCTCCCTCAGATCCGGTCGTCACCGGCGCATACCGGGCCGGGGACTCCTCCCCAGCAGGAAGTCGAAAGCGGGTGCCGAACAGCGCTTGCCACTTCCGCAGGCTCTCGTCACGATCAGTTTCGTGGTAGGCGTCCCGGATCTGCGCGGCGTGGGCGTGGATACGGTCGCGAAAGTACTCGTAGGTGGCGTTCGACCATCGATGGTCGAAGGAGGTGCCAGTCTGTGCCGGGTCCATGATCGGTGGCCGGCTTGGTCGGAACTGCAGCCAGTCGTCGAGGTCCGACACAATGTTCAGCAGTGCAGTTGGCAGATCGGCGTAGTAGCCAGGGTCAGTGATCGTGCGCCACCCCTCTACCCGTTCCCCTAGCAATGTGGTGAGCAGGATCGAACGCGTCCCGGTGAATGAGTTTCGGTGATCGCGCAAGTACTTCATGACCCTGATAACCTCGCGCAGATGCTTGTTGGCGATCTCGTCTTGACCCTGCATCCACGCCGTGAACGCCTCGGGGTCCGTGCGCTCCCAAGTATTGTTGTCGCGGTTAATAATCCATTGAGTTCCGTCCGAGCGACGCACAGACGGCACGATATCTATGTGCATCGCGTTCTCGGCGTATTCAAGGTAGACGCAACGACACTTTCGCCCGTGCGGCATGGTGCTATATGGCGAGGTGTTGTGCAGCACCCGGTAGACAGCGTCACCGTACCTCTTCAGATCAGTTCCCCACTCAGGGTTCTCCTCCATCTCGACCATAAAATCACCATCGAACGCTTTGCCGTTCTGCGGGTTGATGATGGTCTTTTGCGGCCAGGAGCCCTGGGGGACTTTCCTGTTGATCAGGCGTCCGAGATCATCGTCGGCAGTCAAGGCGGCGTAGACAGCATCGACGCGAGCCTCCAGGAGACCGAGTCGACCTTTCGATAAGTTAACGGTGTTCCTAAGGAAACTGTCGAACGCGTCAACATGCTTCATCTTTACTCCGATCAACGCCTAACACCGGCTGGACGCCATTGCAGCATGTTGGTACGACACGCCGGTGCTGCAACATACTCACAACCCAGCTCCGAACCGTTCGGGTAGCGCGACCTCGACGGTGCGGTCACCGAGCCGCGCGGTGATGGTGACGTCGGTGGCGCCGGCTGCGGCCAGGTAGTTGGCCAGTGTCGATAGCAGTAGGTCCTCGCGTGCCTCCAGCCCCGACACGGCGGCCTGTTTGATGCCCATGCGCTGGGCCAGCTCGGTCTGGGTCAGCTGCGCAGCTTGTCGGATAGCGGCCAGTCCCATCGCGTGCGCTCGGTCGGCCTGGGCCATCTCGGCGCGGATCGTCTCGACCCGCGCCGCGGTATCGGGGTCTGCCAACAGTTCCGCGATCCGCTCGTTGCCGCGCCGGAACGTGGCCCGCTTCTCCTCACTCATCAAATCTCGCCTCTCTCCGTCTCGGTTTGCCGTTTCCACGCCTCGATCGCGACATCGGCGCGTGGTCCGACGCTGTCGTAGAACACATCTCCCATGCGGGCCTTGTCCCCGGAAAACAGGGCCACCACCACATGCTCGTCGTCGGGGAACCACACGATGAGCCGCATCGCCACGCCCTCGCGGTACGGGTGCGACACCCGCCACACCACATACCGTTTCGACTGCCGCACCCGCTTGAGCGTCGCCGACTCCGCCGACGGCGCCTGCTCGAGGTCAGCGAGCACCTGCAACTCGGCCAGCAGCAGATCCAGCCGCAGCCGATCCGCGGCGTTGCCCGCCGCGGCCGACTCCTCCAGCCGGGTCAGGAAGTCGTCGAACTCGCTCGACCAATCGATCAACACACCGCAGATATTACTCGAAAGCAATATCGCTCGCAAGCGATACTGCATGGGTAGTGTGACCACGCGCGCCTGGGGTCGCGAGCGACGTGCTTTCAGTAGCGACCGCATCGTGGCCGCTACCGTGGACGAGTGGCGGTGTTCGTGCTCTCTGGCTGCGGCGACTTCGTGAGCAACGACCTGGGCCCGCGTGATATCGACGAGGACCGAGCGCGATCTACACTGTCGGAGTTACGAATCGCCGTGCCGGAAGGGTCCACGTTTGTCGCGGGCGTCGAGTCTCCGCCGGGCTTTGTGGGTAGTAGCTCGTGGTACCTCCGTTTCGAACCCACCGCCACACCGGCGGCCGTCGCCGAGCTGAACGCGGCCAACGGCTGGAAGCATCCACCGGATCGCGTGCGGGAGTCCGTTGCTCACCAGCGACTCCCTACAGAAGATCGGCCTACAGTGCGCTCGAGCGGTCAGTGAACAGGATCGCGAGCTCGGTGGTACATCTGCGACCTCGGTTGCGGCGGATCAGGTTTGGGTGGCGTTGAGGTAGATCGTTCGGGGATCTCGTACTGGATCCCAGGTGGCAGTGAGGTAGTTAGTGGACTGCCATCGCGTTGACCTGACCAGTGTCGAGCTCGGCGCCGGCCCGTGGCGGTCCTGGGTTCTGATATCGAAATAGTCCCGGGTGATCGGCGTGGGTGGGGGGAATCCTGACCGGTCGAGTAACTGGGCCAGCCGATCAGCAGACGGTGTGGCAATGACCAGATAGGCGCTGGAGTCGGGGAACGCGCTGAACACCTCGCCGTAGACGACATCGTCACCGTTGACCAGGACCAGGCCGATTCCCTCGGCCAAACTTGTCGCGTCCTCAGCTGACTCGTAGGTATGCGGGGTCATCCCCCAGTCGATCCACTCGAACAGCGCCCACCTCAGACCAGCGAGGCCCGCCACGGCGCCAACGACGACAACCAGTACTGCGGCCACGCCTTTCCACCATCGGAAACGGCGGGCAGCCTGCCCGTGACGAGACTGCCGATCAGCTGCCCTGTCGAGTTCGTCTCCGCGCGTGACCACGGTCCGTTGGTCCGTTTGTCGGCGCTTCATGGGGCGTACCGGGTGACTGAGTGGGATATGAAGTCTGCGGTGTAATCGATCAGAAGCAGATACGGTCCGGTGACTTGCCACTGGGCGGTGTCGGTGGGTGCTGGTAGCCGCCACGACTGCCTGCCCGTCTCGGCGTCGTATGCGCTGAGAATCGGAACGTTCGGGCGGTGGTTGGCCGTCGGGTCGCCGTCGAAAAGCAATCGTGTGCCGTCGAATCCGAGGTATCGCTGCCCGTACCCGATGGTCGCCTGGCCTCGCTGGTCGCCGGTTTGTGCGTCGAACACCGTCCACGTCCCTGTGCTGCCTTGGGCGTAGTCGTCGGACTCGATCGCTGCGTACTGGTCATCGAGCAGTCTCAGCGAGTGCTTCGACATGCCGGTATCCCAGCGCATCGCGCGATCCTGGATTGATGCGATCCCGACAGCGGCCCCCGATGACAGCGCGAGTTCGTCGCCGTCAACCGTCGTGATCTGCTCGAAGTTCCCCGGGACCACGCGCCAACCTGCGAGTTCGCCAGTTCTCACACCGTCGGCGTCGAAGAACATGACTCGGTCGTCCCCTCGGTCGGAGCGGCTGGTCACGAACCCAGAGGGGTGCAGGACCGCCGCGTCGGGTGGTGTGCCGCTCTCACTGTCGGTGCGAGAGAAGACCCGCGTGCCGGTGTCCAGTCGGCAAATGGTGAAACCACCGCGCGTCGTGTCGCTCACGGCGAACAGGTTGCCGGCGTCGGAGACGACCGCGCGGTCCTGATTGACCGGCGGTTGGATCGACCAGGCCTGGTGGCCCTGCGAGTCGAACTTGGTGATCGTCATCTGCCGATCGGGAGGATCGTCTACGACCTCGAGGCGATACTCGACTTTCGGTGGGCCGCTGGCGGAATGCTCCTCCGGGATAACAACGTTCTCTATGTCGTTGGTCTCGACGAGGAAACCGTCACCGACACCCGTGAGGGTCGTCACGGAACCGGCGGTTCGGATGAGCGCGGCGGTTTCTTCCGTGCCGGTTCGTGGATCAAGGAACGACACCCTGGTAGCGACGGCGCCGTCTACGCGGACGCGTCGGGTGCAGGCCAGCTGGCCGTCGCCGCTCAATGCACACCCGTCGTCCCAGCCGATCCGTGGTGTGTCCCACAGCGGTCGTCCGGTGTCGGGGTCCAGGGCCTGGAGTGCGCTGGGTTTGCCGATCGCGGTCTGGGTGGCCTGGACGATCACCACGTCGTCGTCCGCGGCCGGCACCACCACACCCGCGTCGCGGAACTCGTTGCCGAACAACGATCCCGCATCCGCTGTCCACCGCATCTCCGGCGCCGTGGGCATCGATTCAAGGATCGGGGCGGCGAAAGTCTGGTCGGGCTCCTCGTCGCCAGTCACGACGGTCACGACCCCGAACACCAGCACCGCGGTCGCCAACAGCGCGAACAACACCAGAGCTTCGCGACGACCACGATCCGCGATGTGCATCGATTACCTGCCTCTCCTACTTGGAGGCCGGCGGTGGGTTCGTGTCGTCTGGGCGCTCAGACCGGTCGGCGGCTCGCTGCTGTTCGCGGGCGGTCTGACGTTGCTGTTCGGCGCGATCGCGTAACTGCTGGAGGAACTCTCGATCCGCTGCGGGGTCTTGCGGGATGTAGCGGCCGGGGCGGTCGTATTCCGGGAACTCGCTGGCCGCGCCCGAGTGCTGCCGGCGCGGTCGTTCATCACCCACAGGGCGCCCGACCGCCAGCCACACCAGCGCACCGATCAGCGGCAGCATCACCACCAGCACTACCCAGGCGAACTTGGGCAGCCCACGTACGGCGGCGTCGTCGGTGGTGATGATGTCGATCAGCGCGATCACCAGGATCACCAGGTAGATCAGCCCGAGGTACGGCACCGCTTTCCTCCTACCGCCAGCTACTACCCCATCACCTCGTGCGCTGGGTCGCGAACGATCACCCTAACGCAAACACCGTCCGCGACAGCGCAAGTCAATAGTCGGCGACCGGTCGCGTTTCGGCTGCGGCGCGACACCGTCAGTACAGATCGTCTTCGAGCTCAGCAGAGCGGTGTGCTCGCCGGATCAGGGCCACGACGAACACAGCAAACGTCACCCCACCGGCCACCCACACCGGCCATACCGGAATTGACCACCACAGATGCGCGGCCGCTAACGCGACGGTGACGGCGGCCAGCACCATCGTCGCTCGCGTCCCCACACTCCAACCGGACCGGGCGACGCCGCCCTGCGAATTGGTGGGCGTTTCATCATTCGGTGCGTTATTTGTTGCCATTGCTGCTCCCCGATTAGCTGCGCCGTCAACACATTCACTACATTGTTTGCAATGCGTACTTTACAACGCGTCCGGACAGTTGTCGGTCATAGTTGCAGGCATGTCACGGCAACGGCAATCGATTTTGGTCAGTGCTCGGATCACGGGCCACATCATGTGGTGGGTCTTCGTAGTCTCCGCCCTCTTCACCGGTGGAATCACCTGGTGGGGAACCTATTCGACGATGACTGGCGCATTCTCCGAAGGTTGGTCGGGTTGGACGGCCTACACCCCGACGACTGGCGCGGTCTACGTCGACCTCATCGGTGGCAGCCCCGGCATTCACACGTGGTGGCAGAACCCCGCCTACTACGCGCTCGCAGCATTTGTGCTGGTCGTAGTCGCTGCTGTCGTTGACGCGGTCGCCGCCAGACGGCTCGTCGCCGGGATCGTCACCGTCGTGGTGCCGTTTGTGGCGTTGGGGTTGTTCGTGCTGGCCACCCCCGGAACCATCGATGGGGTCGAGCTGCGCAGCATCGGTTCCATGGCGCTCGTCCTCGCCGGGGTCGCGGTACGCGAAGGGTGGATGCGCGCAGGCACACCGAGAGCAGATGCTGAGCTCCATGAATGATGGACGGGCCCCGCGGATCGTCGAGGTGTCGCAGCCGGGGTAGTGGTGATCGAACCAGCCGCGCCGACACCGTGGCCGCCCGCCCATCTCGGTTCGGGCCGGGTTATCAACGCCGTTCCGGGCAATGACAACGGGGGGGTCATTCCCGAATCCGACTCCGTTACCGCGAGTAACAGGGGGGCATCGAGGCAATCGCGGGACGGGTTTGTCCGGTTCGGTAACGATGTCCGAGTGGGTTGCTATAGGTAGTTGACATTCGATCGGCCAGTGCGCGCCGGTCGCCGCTTGTGCGAAAGGCTCTCCCGCTCAATGGCTATGCCCCCGCTCCCCCCTGCCGTCTCCTCGTCAGAGCCGCCGGCCACCCCCTCACCTCGCAGGACTCGCACGCGGGTCTTGGTCGGCAGCTGCGCCGCTGTGATGGCCCTGGCGCTGGGTGCGTGCGGGACGACCAACACGACCACCGAGCGTGTCGCCGACACCTCAACCCTGCCTGCGACGACGACGTCGGCCGCGACGGCGTCGGAGGTGGTGTCGCTGCCCACCGCAACGCCGGTCGTCACGGTGTCGGCGGCACCGGCCGCGAACAAAGCACTGGCCACGCTGGACACCCTCGAGGTGAAGGGTCGCGCACCCAAGACCGGGTATGACCGAGCTCTGTTCGGGCAAGCCTGGACCGATGACGTGAACGTCGACAGCGGCCACAACGGCTGCGACACCCGCAACGACATCCTGCGCCGCGACCTCACCAACATCGTGCTCAAGCCCGGCTCGAACGGCTGCGCCGTGCAGTCCGGAACACTCGCCGACCCCTACACCGGCACCACCATCCCGTTCGTGCGTGGCCAACAGACCTCCTCGGCGGTACAGATCGACCACGTCGTCGCGCTGTCGGATGCATGGCAGAAGGGCGCCCAGCAGCTCTCCGCGGCCCAGCGAGCAGACTTCGCCAACGATCCGCGCAACCTGCAAGCCACCGACGGCCCCACCAACCAGCAGAAGGGCGACGGTGACGCCGCGACCTGGCTGCCGCCGAACCGCTCTTACCGCTGCACCTACGTCGCCCGTCAGGTCGAGGTCAAAGCCGCCTACCAGCTGTGGGTGACCCAGGCCGAGAAGGACGCCATCACCCGCGTCCTCGGTAGCTGCGGCGCCGCGGTGCCGGCACCGACGACCCGCCAGATCCCCAACACCCGCACCTCGACCGCGACACCGATCCCGGAACCGACCTACACGCCGCCGACGACGACCTACACCCCGCCACCTGCGGTTGAGGCGCCCTCGTCTGTCTACTACGCCAACTGCTCGGCAGTCCGCGCCGCGGGCGCGGCCCCGATCTACGCCGGCCAGCCCGGGTACAGCAGCAAGCTCGACCGCGACGGCGACGGCGTCGCCTGCGAATAGCGTCCTGAGATGCGACCTGCGAACGTATCTATGCTGCTGGGTTCAGGTGTCGCGGCTGTCGGGGTTCGATGACTGGCCGTCGGGTCGCGATGTCTTTCGTGCCGCGTAGACAAGTCCGAACGCGATACCTACCGCTGGGCCGACCGCGATCCCTAACGCCAGATTGCCCACCAGCACACCGAATGTAATGCCCAGTGGCACGGCGATCGCAAGACCCACCCCGATTGCAGTCGCCTCCCGTGCACTGTCGCTCACTCGGCGCGCTGGAGTAGTTGGGTATGCAAGTCAGCCATGTTGGTGCCGTAGACGAGGTTGGCGAAGTGGATTGCGCCGGTGGCTGCCTCGAGAGGGTCGTCGCTGCCGGCGATGACGATGGACAGGACCGCATAGGCGGCTCGGTGGAGGTGGTGGGTGTTGGCATAGTGCCGGTTCTCGGTGAGGCCTATGTCGAGGTTGTGGGGAGCTTCGGCGTAGTGGAACTGCGGATCGGGGTGCGTGGGATCGGCAGCAGCTTTCACTGATCGGTAATGCTCGTCGGCGTCGGGCGGTCTGATGCCCTGGGTGATCAGGGGAATGGCTGTTTTCACCCACGGCTGGTCGCCGATACCTGCTGCGACGCAGGCTTGTTGCGCTGTCCACACAGCTAGTTCGCGCTGGCGGGCGGCGGGGAGGTTGACTACTTTCTCGGCCAGCTGCGGGTTGGCTGTGTAGACATAGAACGCGCCTGTGTACCAGTTGATCGCTTGCGCGGTGGGGTCTTGCATCTGCATGGGAGTGAAGACCGGCAGGTCCACGATCGGTTGGGCGAACTCGATGTTCGAGAGGTCCTCGACGACGATGCTGGTGTCCCGAGGCTCCTCGGTGGCTTCGGTTTCGGAGGGTTGTCCGTCGGGACCGGGCCAGAGCTTGGGGGGTTGAAGGTTCTCGCCGGTGTCGGGCCACAGTCGGATGCGCCAGGAGTCGCCTGGTGTGGTGGACCCCGGCCACCCCTGTGCCACGAAGTCTTTGCCGCTGACCTCGGCGATGTAGTCACCGGGGTCGAGATCGTAGGTGAGGGGCTCGGTGGTGGGCGATTCCAGCGTCAGGGTGCGGTCCTCGTCGATGGTGAGGTGGTCCTCGCTGACCTGTTGCCAGTCGTCGCGGTCTTCCGGAGGCCGGCGTTCCCACATCTGCACGTCGATGACCATGTCGAAGTTGTTCTGATGCGGCGACAGGACCACGATCAACCCGTCTGTGCCCGCATTCGCACTCGGTTGCTCGCGTTGAGCCCGCTCCAGAAGTGCCATCTCATCGACATCGAACCGCGCGTTGCCACGCAACAGGAATTGGCCGTAATCCATGGCCAGACGGAACTGTTCGGTGTGCAGGGGCTCCATCGTCCTACTCCTACCCTATGTCCGCCGTCGCTGCTCCGAAGCCGGTGTTGTTCGTGGCAACCGCGTGATCGCGAGCCATTCAAAAGTCGCGGTAGGTGTATGCCATGCGCTGATGCTGACACGCTCGACGGTCTCGCTGCTGTGCCCTGCTCGGCGCATAGAGTCGGGTGGTTGTTCCCGCAGCGGCTTCGGTATTCGTCGCGCGTACTTCTATCAGGGGAGAGAGATGACCCGCTTCGGTCGAGTTCGTTCGGGTGTGATGGCCCTGGCGGTGGTGTTGTGTGTCGGGATGCTGTTCCCGGCATGTGGGTTTCAGGAGCCGACGTATCGCAAGAGCATCGACGCAGACGATGCTGCTGCTCGCGTCGAAGGCAAAGGGGTGCACGTGCCCGACGGCTTCACGTTTTCCAAGGGCTTCGTGTGGCCGATAGCTTCAGTCGGCACCTCGGCGTTCGCCATCCGGTACGACGGGCCAGCTGATCAGTTCCGGACGTTGCGGGCCGCCGACGTCGGTCGCGACTTGATCGAGTTTGAGGATCTGCCGTGCGCGTCCATTCCCGCACCTCGAGCCAGCGGAGAGCTCGTCGAGCTGGGTTTGGTCTGTCCCGCCGGCGGTGGTTCGAGGATCACTCGGACCCAGCGACTGTACGGGGGCCAATCCCTGGATCTTGGCACCCATGCCGTGGTTCTCAACCCCGCCCCGTCGCACACGCAGTTGTTCGTTCTGTACGCGGGGACGTAGCCGAGCCGCCGGTGCAGAACCGGCGGCTCGGCTACTGACTTTCTAGCGCAAGCCTTCCCACGCGATCGGGCTGCCGTGTCCGAAGACCTGGAACCACTTGTTGATTCCGAGCCGGAACCCTCGGAGCGCGATCTCCGTGGCGAAATCGACCGGAAGCGAGTTGGTGTACTCGGGGTCGAAGTCGTACTCGTCGTAGGTGTGGGCCTGCTGCACCAGCTTGATCGGATGCCGGCCAGCCGGACCGGGCCGGGCGATGACTGAGGTGCACGCCGACATCGAGTACCCCCCGGCCGCGTACCACTGATCAGTGCCGGACAGTCCTCGGGTCACAATCCAGCCCTTGTACTCATCGCCCTCCTCATCTTTGCCGATCGCGATGAAGGTCGCTTTGAAGGGCTTGTTGAGCCGATCGGCGAACTCGATGGCGGTCGCGACAGTGTGGTCACGATTGGCCGCGCGGACCAGCGCGGGTGCAGTGAATCCGGGAATGCCAGTGAACGACTCTTCCATCCATTCATCGACCGTGCTCGGTGCCAGTGTGACGGCGAGACCTGGATCTTCGTACATGTGCCTCCACAGGTACCGAGTAACGTCATAACCCCCCAAGGTGGCTAGGGCGTTGTCGACCATGTTCGCTTCCTGGCGATTCTGTTCCGACAGGGAGCCGTCGGGATCATCGACAGTGTTCCAATCCGCGAACGTGTCTGCCTTCGGCCACACGGGATACTCCGGGAAAACCCAGGTGTCGTCGAGGGTCAACTCCTCGGAGTCGTCGACTTGGTGGACGCCGCCGAGCTGGCCATCCCACAGCCGCAACGTGCCTCGCTGGAACGTCTGCGAGACGTTGTCACCGGTGTAGACCGGGCCAGCCGTCGGATAGCCGTACGGCCCGGCTTCGTACCCGGACAGGCCCCAGAACATGTGCAGCGGCCCGTACACCGGGTGCGCCCCGGTGTTGGGGTGCCAGTAGATCGCCCCGCCCTGGAAGGTGGTGAAACGGCCCTTGCCGTCGGGGGCGACGATCTCATCCGAGGTCGGAAACTTCAGGACACCGGTCTCGGCGCCGAGAGCCTTCCACTTGTCATAGATCAGACCCTGGATCGAGTGTGCCCCGGTGGCCGGCGACCAGTAGATGTGGCCGCCCTGGAACTCCTGGCGGCGGCTGATGCCATCGGACAGCACGATCTCGTCGGTCTTCGGGTACTTCAGGAAGCCGGTTTCGTAGCCGTGGTCACCCCACTTGAACAGGAACTCGTGCGCCACCGGGTGCGCGCCGGTGGCTGCCGACCAGTAGATGTTGCCGCCAATGAACTCCGATCGTTTGCCGGTGTTGCCCGGGTTGGTCAGCTCGTTGCTCTTGGGAAACAGCAGGAAGCTCGTCGGTCCTCCCATCTGGTTGTACTTGTCGCGGATCGCCCCGCACACCTGGAACGTTGTGGGCGGGTAGATCTGGCAGCCGGCCGCGACCGCGGCAGTGGTTGTGAAAGCCTGCACAGCCGGTGTGGTGTCCTCGAGGGTCGTGGCAGTGGCCGTGGCCTCAGACGTGGTGTTGTCGTGCATTACGAATACTCCTTGCGAGTGGTGAAAATCCATCGCCTTTTGTTGGCGGCGGATGCTCGACGAGGTGACGAGCTAACGACAGGTTGGCATCCGCCACCGACAATTTCCCATCACTCCAGGCCACACCATGAATCGACACAGAAATACGTCCGGCGGTGCTGCAGAATGCGTTGTGGACACCCGTCCTCCACACAACACCGCAGATCACACAGGACTTTTGAACCCTCCGACAGTGCATCTGTCGGCAACTTGCGCTACACCTGAGAGTGGCTTTATACCAATGGGTTTGCGGGATAGTGCGGTCAAGGGCAGGGTGGCGAAGCGCCACCGAACGACTCGTCCCCTGCCGTCCCGACGGTCCCCCTGAATCATTAGAAAATGGAGTAGACGATAATGGCCGATACTTTGTTTGCGGATATTTCCGAATGGCAGCCACCTATCGATGACAGCTATCCGTATAAATGGTTGTCTATCCGATCGAATGACGGCACCTATCGTGACCGCAATTTCGCCCATAATTGGAATATGGCGCGGTCGTGGCTCGACTCAGGCCGGTTACGCGGGCTCATCGTCTACTGCGTGTACCGGCGCAACTGGCGAGACGTCCTGGACACCCACCGACAGATGCAAGGCGAGAACCGCCCCGACGTCGTGTCGATGGTCGACGTGGAATCGTGGGGCGGACAGATCGCCGGCGACAACAGCGATCCGATCAACCGGCTCGTCTGGGGCATCAGCGACTGGCGCGGCCCCCATATCCACGGTCGTCCGCGGCGCGTGATCGGCTACCTCAACCCCCACGACGCCCATATCTGGCCCACCCGTCCCCCGATCGGGTTCGTCGTTCCGTCCTACGGTTCGCGGCCGAGGTTTACCGCCGGCACCCGCGACCTGGCCGCACAGATGATCGCCCACCAATACACCGACGGCCAGGGGTACGGCAACGGCCTCCCCGAGGGGTACGGCACGGTGCGCTGCGACATGAACGCCGCCAACGGCTACGACTCCGAACAGCTACGCGTCGCCACCGGAATCGACCAGGCCGCGCGATCACCCGTCCGATGAACCGCAGGCCGCAGCCCGGCCCGGCTCGACCCGCCCGGTGTCACCCGCACCCCCTATTATTCGTACATATGTTCGATACGTCGATCGGGGATGTGCTGCGACCACCTGGCCACTGGCTCCGACAACCGGGCGAGTCACCGTCAGCGGACTACCCCCGGCCGCAGGACACCGTGGAGGTCACCGTTGATGCACGCCGATAACAGCGCCCACCTCCGCGCAGCTGCGCGCCGCCGCCACGACGCCACCCGCCGACGCGCCCTCGCAGCCCTGGACACCCACCCTGCGCCCACCACTGTCGCAGGACTCGCCCGCATTGCCGGCGTCGCACGCTCATGGATCTACACCCAACCCGACATCCTCGCCCGCATCAGGGCAGCCCCAATCGAATCTGCGGCACAGAAGCCCACCGCACTCGACGCGGCCACCCCACCCACAGGTAGCCGACACCGTCCTAACCCCAATCTCGCCGCCGAGAACGCCCGGCTACGCCACCAACTCGCCGCCGCACACCGCCAACTACACGCCGCACGGCACCGACACGTCCAATAAGCCCGCATTGGCCTGACCGCGCCGATCAGACCTCAATGCCCAGTTTCCGGAAGCGCTGACCCGTCGCCTGGACGTTGCCGTTGTCGCCAAGAGGCCCACCCACCGGGCAGGCCCCCTGAGTCCAGCGGAGGTCGTCGCCTCGCCAGTCCGGCACCGCAGCGAGATGCGAGCGTCCCAGCCTCCGGGGTAGAGCATCATGATCCACATGACACGCACCGACGAGACTTGGCACCGACTGCGGGAGTGGACGACTGGACAGCCTCCGTCCGAGCGTCTGGCAGCGCTTGTCTTGGATGCCGAGGGCTACGAGAGCATCGATCCCTCGCACCCCTTGGGCGGCCCGGACGGCGGAGCCGATGCGCTCGTCAAGAAGAACGGCCAGAAATGGATCATGGCGGTCTACTTCCCCCGGGGACAGCAGACGCTCGCCGACATCACATCCAAGCTCTCCGCTGACATCGCCTCGGCCAAAAAGAAGGAGGAACACCTGACCGGCCTGGTGTTCGTCACGAATCAAGAACTGCGACTGGCCGAACGCAGAGATCTCAGCCTCCTCGGCGACGGCATCGAAATCGACCTGATCCACCTGGAGCGGCTAACAACCATCCTCGACCGGCCCCACATGGCCCAGGTCCGGGAACAGTTCCTGGACATAAAAGCCGGCCCCAGGCCGATACTCGTGTCGGTCGACATTCAGGGCACCGCGCGCTCCTTCGATCGCGCCGACGAGGTGCGGGACGCGCTCGTCGAGATCTACGAGAAACAGGTGCATGACAGCAACGAGG
The DNA here is from genome assembly GCF_041103195.1 of Gordonia sp. ABKF26. Taxonomy (NCBI): domain Bacteria; kingdom Bacillati; phylum Actinomycetota; class Actinomycetes; order Mycobacteriales; family Gordoniaceae; genus Gordonia; species Gordonia sp. ABKF26. Next base: position 5,443 of record NZ_JBGCVZ010000007.1, on the reverse strand, counting down.
AAAACAAACAACACGCGAGCGAGCCCAGTTCCTTCATGCCACGCAGTGCCTTCGCAGCGATGGGCTACTCGGAGCCGGACCGCACGGTGCTCAGCGCTGACCAGATCGCCGCGAAAGTGACACGCTTCCGTGAACGACTGGCGGCCCGTTGGCCCTCGTGCCAGGACTATCTCGCCCGGATCGCCTGGCCAGCGGTCCACTTCACCATTACCAACTGCGAAGAATCGTTTCTGACCGACGTCGAGGTGATCCTCACTTTCCACGGCGCTCGAGGGCTCGAGTACGACGACATCGACGAGTTCGAATGGGAACGGCTGAAAGACCCGAACTGGGAACCGCCAGCAGGTCCGTTCGGCATACCGGTGGCTCAGTACCTGCCAAAATTCACGCCGAAGGATCACCCGGTCGACTGGCGACACAACGAGTCCGGTGATCTGGAAGTCACAATCAACCTTGCCAGGCTTCGGCCCCATCCCCCAGCGCGCCAGGAATACGACGATGTCGTCGTAATCGTGGACGACCCCGGCCGCGAGTCGATCACCGTGACCTACACCGTGACCGCCGAGGGCTACGGAACCGTATTCGAGGGCGAGGCCACCGAACTACCGGTCGAGCGGATCGACATGTTCGACTCGCTCGAAGCAGCGATCGCCGCGGCACACCCTGATGAGGACTGACCAGCTGCTCACCGCACCAAGCCGATGACCTCTGTCCCGGGGTACTCGGCGCCGGCATCGACGCTGACCGTCACATGCACCCCGACCTTGTCTCCCATCGCCACCAACGCATCCGACGAGAACCGAGACACCTCCCCAGTTATCAACTCCGGCCAAGCTCCTCGCACGACTGCGCAACCGCGACAACCCCATCCCCGACGACGAGGCCATCATCTTCGCGATGGCCAACGAGCAGCGCGCCGTCACCAGCTCCAGGCGCTACAGCGGACCCACTCGTGGCCGCGGCCCAGAAGATCATGACCAGCCGCATCAGAGTCGACAAGCGGAGGCCCGATCGGCTACCTCGAGCCCGAACCCACCACCTAGAGTCCGCCTTCGTTTCGGCCCGGGCGCGTACCCTACGCACACCCGGGGCCGAACTGTATCCACCGGTCACCGGTCGTCACGCCCAGCTAGTGACTCGCCCCTCACGTCGTCGCGGTCCGGGCCGAGGGCCTCCACGCTCGCGTCGGTCTCCCTGGCATAGGCCTGAGCCTCGGCATGTTCGGCGTCAGTGAACGTCCGAACCTGCACCGGACGCCCCGGAGGGCGCACGATCAGGGTGAGATCAGCCAACTCGACGCGGACACGCTTGGGTGCGCGGCGGTCGCTGATCCCGCCGGCGGATTCGATGTTCTCGGTCATGGCTCATCCTTCGTCGTCACAGGCTCGGCACGGCGGATCGCGTCGGCAGCGACCATGAGCGGAATCGAGGCGTGCGATTGCTCGTTGGCGCTGGCCACGCGCACCGAGACCACTGCGACCCATCTACCCTGGCTGGTCTGGAGCCAGGCGTGCTGCCAGCCCTGCATGCGTTGCTCGAGGCGCACGCCGCCGGTGCGCACGCGCAGCGGGACCGTGTTGGCCGGGGTGAACCCGCCGGCCATGCCCGCCGCGGTCATGTCGATCCACACCGGGCGCGGTGGGTCGAACACCCGCAGCGTCCTCCGATCAGACCACTCCTCGAACACCCATTCGAGTCTAGCTGTAGGGTAGCGGACACGGGGCGCGGGACGCCCGGTCAGGAATGCGGAGGGAAGCCGCTGACCTGGCCGTCGGTCCGCGCCCCTTTCGCATCCCTGCAACCCGCGTGATTGGGGTCCTTCCGACGGTCATTGTGTCGGTCTACGCTGCGGTCGCGACGCCCCTCCCTCTGGGGGTTCGCACACCTGTTATCGAGAACTCTCAAAGAAGTGGTCATGACTGGAATTGCGGACAAGTTCGACAAAGGCATACGAGGACAAGTCGCTGGCTGAGTTGGCCGATGCGCCGGTCGCAGCGTTGCAGGGCGTCACGACGGCGACGCCGAGAAGCTCCAGGCGGCGTTCAACATCAAGACCGTGCGTGACCTGGGCACCAACAAGTTCTTCTTGTGGGCACAGGCGGTGGCCAAGCTCGCTGAGTAACGCCAGGCCACCGGCCGGAATAGCTGGCCGGTAAGCCCTGTTGAGGAAGGTGACGGTGGCGGGCTCATTGCCCCGGGCCTCATCCCTTTTCGCCGCTGCGAGCGGCCGTTCGCCGAGAGGCGCACTGACCGGCACCGTCCATCATCAACACGCTGAGGCCGTTCATCCCGAGTACGGGGTGGGCGGCCTCAGTCGTCGAACGGGCACACCCCTGGGGAGGTGGTGAACAGGTGGCTGGGATGGCGCCGATGCTGGCCTCCCCGGGTCCGGCCCCGACGGGTTCGGGATGGTCGTGGGAAGCGAAATGGGACGGAGTCGGGTGGGTTCCGGAATTCTGCACCTGCGTCCGAGATGAACTGGCGGCACAAGATCGAGCTCAGGTCGATGGGCGGGCAAGTTCGTGGCGAAGTGACGCGTCTGAACATGTCGTAGGTGACGCTTAGGCTGCTCAGCGTGGGTATTCGCATTGACAACCGTGCCGGCTTCTCCAGCGATCAGCTAGCGACGATGTCCGAAGGGCTGGATCGAATGTCGTGTCCTGCGTCCGCGGAGGTTGTGATCTGTGACGACTTCGTCAGCGAGGTTCGCGATCTGTTGAGTTCAACGACGTACGACACTGCCCGTGGAACGAATGTCGTTGCTGCGAAGACAATCCCGGTATCTGACGACTGCCAGGTGATCGTGGTGAACGCTGAACCCGTGCGCGGGTTGGAACTCGCACAGCTCGGCCGACTACTGGCGCACGAGGCCGGACATGCTCTGATCCATTCGCGGATGGAGGGCCATCCCGACCTTGACCTTCGTTCGCCGCAGATGGGCGAACAGGTGCTTTATGCGCTGGCAACGACCGCGCTGGACGAGTACCGGGTGGAGCGGGCGGTCTACGCGCAGGGCTTCCCGCTCGCGCAGGAGGTGGACTGGCCCGCCGCGGGCCAGGTCGCTACCGACGTGAATCTAGATGTAATGGAGGCAGTCGTTGACAAGACAAACGCCAACGACGTCGAACGGCTTGCTGGTGATATCGCTGCGGTTCACAATTGGTCGTCGAAGAAGATGGCCTACATCGCGGCGGCAGTTGCCGCAGACGCGATGCCTGAAACTGTCGACGTGCTCACGGAACACCAGGTCGACTGGGCGGACTACCTCGAGGGCACGTGGTCTCATCGTCTGGCGGCCTACCGGCTGGCCCCTGACGCTTCATCACCTGCCTCGGCTGACCAACTGCGTCGCGTCGTCGCGAAGCTTCTGACCGTTGAGCGTCACTACCTGACCGCGATGGGTTTCTTCTACCGCGAGTACCGCGACACCTGGGGGTTTCATCGTCGAAAAGACAACTCTCTGTTTGCCGCCAGATTTGATCGTGCCGCTCGTGTCGTGATGGAACGCGCCGGTTCTGAATGACGGACGCGACCTGCACCTGCCGCCCGCTCCTACGGCCGCCCAGCACGTCGATGTTCACTATTTTCTGAATACACAGATCCATGTACAGTACGCGTCATGGGAACTGTTGTGACTGCACAGCGGGACGCTCTGACGAGGTTCGGCTACGCGCTATCTGATTCGACCCGCACGCAGGTGCTGTTGCGGCTGCGGCACGGTCCGGCCTATCCGGCGGACTTGGCCGACACGATCGGGGTGTCGAGGCAAGCATTGTCGAACCACCTGGCATGCCTCCGGGGTTGCGGTCTGGTGGTTGCAGTGCCGGTGGGCCGGCGTAGTCGTTATGAACTGGCTGACAGCCGGATTGGGCACGCGCTCGACGATCTACTCGGCTTGGTGCTCGCGGTGGACCCGTCGTGCTGCCCCGACTCCGGCGACCAGGGGTGCTGCTGATGGCCGCCGAGCTGGGCCTACCGAGTCTTGGCCGTCCGTCGCTGAGTGTCGAACGCCGGGAGCTGTTGCAGCGTCGTATCCGTTGGTTTGTCGCAGCGACCATCACCTACAACGTGATCGAGGCCGTGATCGCGATCAGCGAAGGCGCGCGGGTCTCGTCCGGGGCGTTGATTGGGTTCGGCCTGGATTCGGTGATCGAGGTGTCCTCGGGCGTGAGGAACGAACTGGTGACAACTGATCGTTAGTGCCGGGAGGCGCTGACGGGGAGGATGTCATCATGCCCGGCCCCTATCCCAGAGAGTTCCGCGAGGACGTCGTTGCGGTTGCTCGCAGCCGCGAGAGCGGCGTCACCATCAAACAGATCGCCGCCGACTTCGGTATCAGCGAAGCGACGTTGCAGAACTGGCTCCGTCAAGCCGACGTCGAAGACGGTAACCGTCCCGGCCAGACCGCCGCGGACGCCGCCGAGGCGCGGGAGTTGAAGAAGCGGATCCGGTTGCTCGAGCAGGAGAACGAGGTCCTCCGCCGTGCGGCGGCGTATCTGTCGCAGGCGAACCTGCGGCTTGGTGGCTCCCCAAAATGACGTACCCGCTCGTATCTGAGCTCGCCGACGCGGGGATCCCCGTGACGGTGTCGTGCCGGGTTCTCAAGCTCGCCCGCCAGCCCTACTACCGGTGGCGCAACGACCCCGTCCGGGACGCGGACGTGCTCCGCGCATATCGGATCAACGCGCTGCATGATGCGCACCACGAGGACCCGACGTTCGGCTACCGATACCTCGCCGACGAGGCCCGCCGAGCGGGGTGGCGGATGAGCCGGCGGACGGCGTGGAAGCTGTGCTCGCAGGCGGGGATTCTCTCGTCCGCGCAACGCCGGCGACGCGGGAAGGGGAAGAAGGCCGGGCCGCCCGTGTTCGACGACCACGTCCAGCGCGTGTTCCGCGCCGATGCACCGAACCGGCTCTGGCTCACGGACATCACGGAGCACTGGACGAGCGAAGGCAAGCTCTACTGCTGCGCGATCAAGGACGTGTTCTCCAACCGAATCGTCGGGTACTCGATCTCAGATCGGATGACCGCGAAACTCGCCGTAGACGCCGTCCGAAATGCTGTCGCGCGCCGCGGTGAGGTCGCCGGCTGCATCCTGCACGCCGACAGGGGCAGCCAGTTCCGCAGCCGCGCGATGGCCCGCGAGTTGCGCCGCCACGACATGGTCGGATCGATGGGAAGAGTCGGCGCTGCGGGGGACAACGCGGCCATGGAGTCGTTCTGGTCACTGCTGCAAACGAACGTCCTCAACCAGCAGCGGTGGGCGACCCGGCAGGAGCTGCGACTCGCCATCGTCGTTTGGATCGAGCGGAAGTATCACCGCCAGCGCGCCCAGGACACCCTCGGCGGCTTGACGCCCATCGAGTTCGAAGCCAAGCTAGCCGAGCCGCTCACACTCGCGGCCTAAACCGAACCTGTCACCAGTTCGTTCCTCACGCCC
>NZ_JBGCVZ010000006.1:0-65244 GCF_041103195.1 Gordonia sp. ABKF26 | reverse complement strand
TACTGACCGGACACGTTGATCGATAGACAAGTCGCCACTTGTGACAGAAGGCCACGCTTGTCTATAGTGTGGGTATGACAGTTTCACTGGATGTTGCCCTGCCGCGCACGGACCTGTCGGCGCGGGATCACGCGCGGATGCTTGCTCCGTTGTTGAAGCCTTTGTCAGACGAGAACAGACTGATGATCGTGCTGACGCTTGCGGCGGGGGCGTGCTCGAACAAGAAGTTGCAGGAGGCCACCGGGTTGAGCCAGGCGCTGGTGAGTCACCATGTGGCAGCCTTGCGGCAAGCGCAGCTGATCAGTGTGCGGGCCGAGGGCCGGTCCAACATCTACGCGCTGTGTTGTGAGCAGTTGGCGGCGCCGGTGCAGTGGCTCGCTCACTTGGCGACTCTCACTCCAGAGGGACAGAAGGCGTGCTGCACTGCCCCAGCAGGGGAGGGTCAGGCATCGACTGAGGGTGCTGCGCGGTGATTCATGCGGTACAGACCTTCGGGTTGATCCTGGTCCAGTTGCTCGTCCTGTTCTCGCTGATCTCGGTGCTCGTTGCGCTGGTGAACCGGCGGTTCGGGCCGGATCGGATCCAGAGCTGGATGGCCGATGGGCGCCTTCCCGGCCCGCTCAAGGGGCTACTGCTGGGGGCGATCACGCCGTTCTGTTCCTGTTCGACGCTGCCGGTGCTGGCTGGGATGTTGAAGTCGGGGGTGGCGTTCCGGACGTCGATGACCTTCCTGATCTCGTCACCGCTGCTGGATCCCATCATCGTGGCCGGGGTGGTGCTGCTGTTCGACTGGCGTATCGCGTTGGTCTACACGGTGGTCACCGCCGCATGGTCCCTGCTCGCCCCCCTAGTATGGGAACGACTCGGCATGGCCAGCCAGCTCAAGCGAGTCAAGGTCGTCGGCGACGACAGCACCCCCCACCCCTGGGCAGGCCTGCGCAACGAGATCCGGCCCGCACTCGGCGAGGCCTGGGCCGATCTGAGACCGCTGCTCGTCCCGATGGTGCTGGGTGTCTCGGTCGGTGCATTTATCTACGGTTTCGTGTCTCAGGACCAACTCGCCGCGGTCGCTGGCGACGACAAACCGTGGGCCGTGCCGTTGGCCGCCGTGCTTGGCGTTCCGCTTTACGTGCGTATCGAGACGATGCTGCCCATCGGCTTGGCCCTCAGCTCGACCGGCATGGGGCTAGGTGCAGTGTTCGCGCTGATGATCGGCGGCGCCGGAGCCTCGATCCCCGAGATCTCGATGCTCACCGCCTTGTTCAAGCCCCGACTGGTCGTCACTTTCGTGGTCACTGTCATCGGCACGGCCATCGCCGCCGGCTACCTCATCCCACTGATCGCCTGACCCAACCACCACATTCCCAACCACACGAGGAGAACAAGCAACCATGGGACTCAAGGACCTCTTCACCGCACGCAAGCAGGACAGCAGTTGCTGCGGGGCCCAGATCGTGCCCGACGATGACGACCAGCCCCAGAGCGAGCAGGGAACACCCACCGAGACGGCTGCCTCTTCAGCGCCGAACAGCGAGGACACGGACGGCAACTGACATACCGAATCGATGGGGCTGCACCACAGGGTGCAGCCCCATCACTGTCTCCACCCGCTCGTCACCAGGAAGACCACCATGTCCCACGCCAATGCCGCCCTCACTCCGCGTCACCGCCTCAAGGTTGCCCAGCTGGTTGTTGACCACGGATGGCCGATCAGCGAGGTCGCTGCCCGGTTCCAGGTCTCCTGGCCCACCGTGAAGCGCTGGGCTGACCGCTACCGGGCCGGTCAGTCCATGCAGGACCGCAGCTCACGGCCTCACCGCTCCCCGAACAAGACCAGCCCCACGACTGCGAAGCGCTGTATCCAGCTCCGGCTGCGTCTGCGGGAAGGTCCGGTTCAGTTGGCATACCGGATTGGCGTTGCTCCGTCGACAGTCCACCGGATCTTGGTCGACGTCCACTTGAACCGCCTGTCGCACGTCGACCGTGCCACTGGAGAGCCTGTTCGTCGCTACGAGCACGACCACCCCGGGGCGATGCTGCACGTCGACGTGAAGAAGCTCGGCAACATCCCAGACGGCGGAGGCTGGCGCTACGTCGGCCGACGACAAGGCGAGAAGAACCGCGCAGCCACACCCGACAAGCCCAAGAACAAGCACTACGACCCGTTGATGGGCAAGGCCTACGTCCACACCGTCATCGACGACCACTCCCGCGTCGCCTACGCCGAGATCCACGACGACGAAACAGCCCACACCGCCACAGCGGTCCTGGCCAGGGCCGTCAAGTGGTTCAACGCCCGCGGGGTGACCGTCGAGCGGGTCCTGTCGGACAACGGTGGCGCCTATCGCTCACACCTGTGGCGCGACACCTGCGCCGAGCTGGGAATCAGGCACAAACGGACCAGGCCGTATCGCCCGCAGACCAACGGCAAGATCGAGCGCTTCCACCGCACCCTGGCCGACGGCTGGGCCTACGCCCGCTGCTACACCTCCGAGACGGAGCGTCGCGGCGAACTCGACGGCTGGCTGCACTACTACAACCATCACCGGCCCCACACAGCCTGCAGCAACCAGCCGCCCTTCTCACGATTGACCAACGTGTCCGGTCAGTACAACTAGTCAACGATGCCCGCGACAATCAGCCGCACATTCGCATGCCCCATTCCAACCTCAGCCGCAATTGCCTCCGGCTTCAAGCCTTCTGCCCACAACTCATGAATCCGAGCCTCTTGTTCGGCCGTCACCTTGCGCCGCTGTGGTGGTACGCCCGCTTTGCGCAGAATCATGCGGATCGAGTAGTCGCTGACGCCGTACTTTTCGGCGAGAGCGGCGAGGCTCGCTCCGCCCGCCACGTACGTCGCAACGATGGCTTTCCGATCTGCGTCATCGATTCTGCCAACGAGCCGGCGTCCCGTGGGCCGGGCCGGGAACGCAACCGGTTCACGGTCTCGTAGGACAAGGCATCTCTCGAGGAGAGACGGCGCTTCCCGTATGTCTGAGTACCGTCCCAGTGTGTGCACCACACACGACCTGACTGGTCAGCGAGGCTGCGTCGGTGACGGCGGGGGCGGGTGGTGATCGCCCGGCCGGGGTGTGGGGAAGGTCAGCGACGGGCTCGGCGATCCGGAGTGTTCGACCCGCGCCTGGGGGCCGGCGCGCAGCGCGGCTGCCGCGGCCGCCAACGGCGGTGAGCCGGGGTCGTGGGCCTGCTGCTCGGTGACCGGTGTGCGGCCGTCGACCGGGATGAGGGTGTACCAGTTCTGCGCCTCGAGGTGGCGGGTCGCGAACAGGTACCACTGCCCCACCGTCAGTGGGGTGTCGCCGTTGATCGAGATGTAGACCCGGTCGGTGATCCCGCCCTGCTGGTTGACCACCACCTCCCCGGGCACCGAGCCTTTGACCGAGACACCGGTCCGCACCCGATACTGGGTTTCCGGGATCGCATCGAGCGCAGTGGTGCCGGCGGGAGCGTCGACGCGGCCGGTGAACACGTGGGTGGAGATCGCCATCAGGTTCGCCAGGTCCGAGGTGTCGGTGACCGACGACGCCGACACCGTCGAGGTCGCCGTGACCTCCGGGACGCGGGCGGTCGAGGACAACACTGATTCGGTGGCGGGGTCGAGTTCCCAGTCCGACCCACAACCGGCTACGCCGACGGCGAGGACCGCGCACGCCGCGATCACCACAGTGCGCGCGGCTCGGCGGCCAAGCACGCGGGTCACCGCTGCGCCTCGTCGGGTGCGGGCAGGTACGCGGCGGCCGCGTGGCGGCTGGGGTGGGCGTACGGGGCGCGGACCGCGACCCTCGCGCGGCCACCGTGGGCGATGTCGGGGTGGTCGGCAACACAGGGCGCCGGGGTGCTGCGGCCCAGGACGCCGGGGTGGTGTTCGTGGCCGGCGGACCAGACGTCGTCGCCGGGTGCCGGTTCGATGGTCCAGGCTGCGACGCGGCCTTCGCCGCTGGTGCGGTATTTGCCGATCTCGGTGACCTCCTCGAGCAGCTCGGCGATCTTCTCGGGGTCGCCGACTGCGCGCCAGGTCGCGGTCGGGGTCACGGTCGCGACGGCGGGGATCAGGCGTTTGCGGTAGTGCCCGCGTGTATCGGAGACCGTGGAGGGCACCGAGGGTGCCAGGCGTTGCAGATCAGCGTGGTCGGTGCGGCTCGATCGCATGCGTGGTTCGGGCTGGACGGTGGCGGGGGTGGTGTGGGCGAAGGTGCACATCCAGTGCCACGGCTGGCCGAGTTCGCAGCGCGCCAACGGTAGGTCCAGGTCCTCGGGCACCGCGAGGGGGTCGTAGGTGAGGGCCTCGCCGCGGGTGGCGGCGGTGGCTTTGCGGCGGTGCCAGAGCACCGAGGCCAGCAGGCCGTCGAGGCTGATGCCCCACGGGGTGCCGGAGCACACGCCGTGCGGCAGTTGGGCGGTCACGCGTAGCGGCATCATCGCTGTCTGGCTCGTGGCCGTCATGGGCGCGGGTCACGGGTACGTCGGGGCGAGAGTCGGTCGCGTTGCGCATAGACGCCGATCGCGATGCCGAGAATGGTCAGAAGCGCGACCAGGGCCATCCCGGGTATGGCGTATCCGATCCGGTCGGGACAGACCCATACCTGTTGGCCGTCAATGGTGTTCTGCGTACATCCCAGGTGCAGCACAGATTCGGACACGTAGATGAGCGGTCCGGCGAGCACGGCGGCCAGTGGTACCGCGATTGCGATGCTGACCACGACGATCCCAGCCAGCGACCACAGTGTGTGCGCCACTGCTGCATTCGGTCGCTGATCATCATCTGGTGTGGGCGTGGGATCAACCATGTTGCCTCTGACCTGGATTGGTCGATCGACGCTCTGTTGCCGCTTCCCGGGATGTCAGGATGCCGAGGAGGGTGAGCACCGCGTCTCGGCTGTGGGGTGGGAGGTCGTACAGGGCGGCGGCGAGTTGATAGTGACGCTGATTGATGCGCGCTAGCAGGACTCGTTGTGCCATCGGCTCGCGGCGGTGGCGGTGATGGAAGTCGGTGGTGAAGAACGCGATGTCGACGTCGAAACCGGCAGCGAGGGCGGCCACGGTCGTCAGACTGGGCGACTGGACGCGGCCGTGACGGAGCGAGCTCAATGCCGGGGGATGTAGCTGTCCAGGATGCGATCGGTGAGCGCGCCGACATACTTCGTCGCCGGTGAGCAGCGTTCCCGGTATCAGACCGGGTAGGTGAGTGAACAGCGCCTCCAGCAGCTCGCCGAACGGCAGCTCGTCGTCGGCGAGGTGGGAGAGCGCGCGTGCGGTCATCGGCATCAGGTGAGGGTGTTAAGTGCGGCGATCGCAGCATCACGGCGGGCGGCGACGATGGTGCGCCAATCGGATTCGGCGGGCGCGCCGGCGGCAAAGTTCTGGGTGAGCGTGGCGTGGATGCGGCCGTGGCCGGCGCCGGTGCGGCCGCCGAGGTGCCCCCGGGTAGCGAAGTACTCGAGGATGTCGGCCAGGAGCGCGCGCTCGGTCGATGTGGCGTGGGCCAGCCGGATCTGTCCGGACAGGCGGGTGCCGGCGATGAGGGTTTCGGTGTCGAGGCGGATCGGACTGAACCCCTCGACGGCCTCACCGTCGACAGCGGCGCCGGCGGCGGACAGGTCATTGCTGTGGCTGGTCGATTCCTGCCCGAGGATGGTGTGCACCGATGGTGGTATCGGACCATCCGGCGGTGCTGTAGGCAGCAGGTGCAGGGTGTCGGTGGTGACCGGAACGACCTTGGATACCACCAGTTTTCCGGACATGACCCGGGCGTTGGCGGCGCCGCCGAACAGCCCGATCAGCGGCACCAACGTCTTGAGTTCGCGTTCTTGTTCGGGGGTCATCTCGCGGGTCGATTTGCGGAGGAATCCGCCGTTGCGCAGCAGGTGCGCGGCCGCCGGGGTCAACTGCCCCTCGTAGTCGAGGACCTCGGCGAGCAGCGTTTCGCCGGTGCGACGCAGGATGCCGCGCCAGGCGTTACCGGAGATGATCGGCACCATAGCGACCTCCCCTGTCGGGGTGAGGACCTTTTCGCGGCGGAACAGGCTCTGGATGGAGGAGCTGTTGCGGGTGTCGTCGCGGTGCACGATTGAGGTTCGGGCGGTGATGTCGAGGTCGAATACCGCACTGATCAATGGCTCCCCCATCAGTTCTCCCCTTCGCGCGCAGCTGCGCGGCGATTGTCGGCGACGGTTTCGGCGATGATCCGTACCCGCAGGATCAGGGCGGGTAGTTGGTCGCGGAGCAGGGTGAGCACCGGGGCTGAGGGTTCGGTGAGTAGCTGGGCGACCTCGAGCCGCCGCGCACGGTCGGTGACCACGATGGGCAGCGCCTGGGCGAGCAGTGACCACCAGGTGGCCAGGCTGTCGGCGCGGTAGGTCGCCGCCCGCACGCGGGCGGGGAGCAGCTCGTCCCAGTATCGGTGGCGGTGATCGCCGATCCAGGAGTCCCAGTCCAGGTCGTAGTGCACCAGCAGCAGCAGCCGTTCGGCGCAGATCGCGGCCGGGTCAGACAGTGCGGGGAGTTCCGGGACCGCGGCCCGCCATCGCATGGTCGGCGTCGACCCCTCGTCGGTCGTGCTCACCCGGCCCGCCTCGTCGCCGTACCGCCCGGTGTGGACAGGGCGATCGCGGCGTCCCACCACGCCCCGGGGTGGGTGCGCCACACCGTCAGCGCGTCCCAGGCGGTGAGCAGCTGGGGCCACTGGTCAGCTGGTAGGGCGCGTATCAGCGCCATCGGTGGGGCGGGGTCGGTGAGCATGGCCGCACGTACCCCAGGCAGGGTGCGTAGCCATCGCAGGTCGGTCAACAGCGCCACTGCGGCATCATCCCACCGGATGGCCGTGTCGTCGGTGCAGACATGCCCCCACCGAGCGGTCGGAAGGATGTGGCGGCGACCACGGACCGGCACCACCGCCATCCGGTCGACCGGTAGTGGGCCGGCGGCAAGCGACTCTCCCAGCTCGGCGCGCTCAACGACGGTGTGGGTGGCGCGATGTTGGTCGACGAGGTAGACGCTGCGGCGCAGTTCGGCTGTGCTGTAGGCCCATCCGCACGCCGCGCACAGCCAGTCCCCGCCATACACCCAGGATTCGGCGTCGGTGAACTTGCGGGAGACCACCGACAGCACGGCCACCAGCGGTAGATCGGTGGCCCCGCAACAACAGCACCACTCCCCTCGCTCGGGCAGCTCGGTCATATGTGGGGTCGGTCGACCGGTGGCGGTCCAGGCCGTGAACGCAGGAGACCCGGCAGCCGAGCGGGTCTGGGACCTCCTCGGCTGCCGGGCCTGTCGGGAACGCGATACTGCGGGCGAACCTGATATGTGAGAAGTACCGGCCATTCTACCGGGGCGAGATGCGTAGCGCGGCAACCAACTCGCCGCAGTCCAGGCATCGTGGGGTGCCGCACCACCCGGTCACTGTCCCGTCCGCGGACAGGGTGACCGCGCCGGTATCGCGGTCTAGCCCGGCGTCGCGGGCATCCAACTCGAACCACTCACCGCCGCAGGTGGCGCACCCCAACACCTCGCCACCGCTACGAGCTGCGTGTGTTGCCGCCCGGCGGGCAGTGAGGTCAACAACATCAGCCATGGGAGTCCTTCATGGTGGCGGGAAAGCAACGCCGGCATAGCCGTGACCAGTGGTGGTTGGAGCGGTCGGCGAGCATCGTGGCGCCGCAGCGGGCACGGACCTCGACCAGATCCGTTGATCCCCAGTCGCGGCCGGCGGGCATCCATCCACGGGCCTCGACGGCGAGATGGGCGATCGGGCTGGCGGTGTGGGGCGGGATCACCGTGTACGGAGTGGAAGTCCACGACTCGTCGATGCCGTCGACGTTGATCCGCCGTGCGGGCGAGGGCGGCGGATCACCGGCAGTCAGGGCGTGGCAGGCGGCCACCAGGTGGGCCAGATGCGGTGCAGTATCGCCGCGATAACCCAGTACCGCACCGGAGTCGTCACCGACCACCCGGAGCTGGGCGGCGATCGACTGTATCGCGGTCAGGGTTATCGATGCGGTGGCCAAGGCGTGCAGGATCGCGGCGAGATCGTCGACGGTAAGTGCGTCGTCGCGGCAGGCATCGCCGAGCAGCAACCCCAGCTCGGTGGCCGCCCACTCGCCGCCGAAGCGATGACTGGTGTGGTGTCGCGGCCGGTGCTCGGCCAGACCGCGAGCGCGCAGCCACCGCAGATCGGTGGACTCAACCTGGATATCGATCTCGGCGTAGAGCCGCCACACCTCATCAACACTGAGCAGCGCCGCCGCCCGCCGACGCGCCGCCACCGGGATCGTGGGTGACAGCGCCATGCGCTCACCGGACGCGGCAAAGGTGGTCATCAGACAGACAGCCCTCTGGGATCGATGTCGAGGTAGTCATCGGTGGCGATGTCAACGTCGCTGCCGTCGTCGTGGAGGGCGATCAGACGCACGGTGGTGGTGCGTTCGGTGAGGGTGAATGCGGCGGTCTCGCCGTAGACGTCATGGTGGCGGGCGGTGATGCGCACGTATCCGGCACCTGTGGCTGTGTCGGTGAGCGTGTGGATGGCGGTGACGTGGGCGGGTTCGGGGCCGTCGAGGAAGATGTCACCGACGGTCAGTTCATCGGCGCGCCGCTCGAGAGCCGCGGGAAGTGGCGCCTGCTGCCCGCCAACAGTCATCGGTGATCCTGCCAACGCCATGTCTGGCGTAGCCGCTGGCTTGCGGTGGACTAGGTTTCCACGAGCCATCGCACCTGGCTCGATCTCACCCATGAGCGTTGCCCCGCTTACGGTCTCGGTACTGATCGATCAGTGTCGCCGGTAGATAGGCGGTGGCATCGACGGTGCGATAGTCCAGACGACCAGCCTTGAATCGGCTCTCTCTGGGACCGCTGTGCGGGCCGAACCAGATGGTTGCGGCGATCGCGGTCGCGGCAACCAGCCAGGGTATTGACGCGGCGATGTGTTCTGTCACCTCGGCAGACAGCAGGGGCGGCGCTGTTCCCGACGCGGCAGCGCGCGCAGCGGCCAGGGAACCGCTGATCCACGGATGAACCGCCGGCGCCCCGTATCCGAGCGCGATCACCGACAGCGCGGTCCCGGCCGTAGCGACTCCGACCGCCACCACCCCGATCGGACGTGAGCAGTGTCCGCGCACGGTCTCGACCAGCCACACCACCCCATAGAACGTGGTCGTCGCCACCACCACGAGGAGCAGCCCCTGAAAGCTCAGCGCCGTGAAGAGACTGCCAAAAGCGGTCACAACCCCACCGGTCCCACTGATCGGTGAGACGACGATCTGGGTCAGCATCTGGTGCACCATCGCCAGCAATACCGCACACAGCGTCCCGTGTAGGGCGGCGGTACCCCAATGTCGGGCCCACCGGTGGCGCACAGTCTTTCGAGTGGCTTCATCGACGTCGTGATCGGCCAACCGGAACCACTGGAGGTACCCCACCCGTGGGAGGCCGTTGCCTCCGCTGGCCGCGCTCATCGGTGATCCTGCCAGCGCCATACCGGCGAGTCCGGCTGGACGGGGGTGCGCTGGTTGAGGGTGCGTAGCGTGCGATTGGACCCGACGAGCCCGACCCCGACGGTGGTGGCGATCGCGGCCACCAGCACCACCACGAGGGGAGCTATCGCGTGCTGCCACACCGGTTCCCCGGTGGCGGTGTACACGGTAGCCATCGCGACGCCGGTGAGTAGCACCACCATCCACTGGTAGTAGGTGCGGGGCGGCTCTACGGTGACCATCAGCCCGAGGAGCATCGCGGCTGCCGCGAGCACTGCGGCCACTGACCAGCCGATCGCTTCACTCACCGGAACAGCTGGGCGGGACCAGTCGCTGGTGGGGTCGATCTGGGCGAGTACGGAGTTGGCGCAGTACACCGCGAGCCAGACGGTCAGTGCGACCGCTACCGCGGTGACCGCGACCCCGGCGGCGAAACTGCCCGGGTGTCCGACGAACAAGCCCAGCCGCGCTGGTTCCGGCTCGATGCGGTAGTCGTCGCGGGGTGGGTCTGGGGTGAGCCACGGCGGGGTCGGCGCCGCAGTTGGCTGGTGCGGTTCAGGCTGAGTGAACTCGGCGGTAGGTATCGGGCCGCGGCTGTAGGCCACGGTGGCGGGATCGGGTTCGGGTACAGCGGAGTAGGCGATCGGCCGGGCGTCGGAGGGGTCGGGGCGGGGCGTGTTGGTCATGACCGGTACATCTCGGCGAGGGTGAGGATGCGGTCGGTGTTGTCCGGATCGGCGATGTCGATTCCTGCGTCCTCGAGTTCGCGAGCCAAGCCGCCGAGATCGACTTCGTGGCCGTCGGGTAGGTCGAGTAGCTCAGCCAGCACGTTGCGGGCGGTCGTGGCAGTCATGGCGTTCGCCTTCCAGAAGGTCGTCGGGTGGGATGCATTGGGGGTCCGAGTGCCGGGGCTCGGGTGGCTCCCGCTTCGCGTCCTGTGCGGTGCACAGCCGGTGCGGTTGGGGGCCGGGCCCGCGCTGTCGTCGTCCAGGACGGCGCGGGAGCCACCCGAGCTTCCTCGTCTCCGTTCCGCGTCGACCTAGTTGGGGGCCAGACCATGTCACGGACCGGAGGGGTCTCTATGGGTTATGCCGACCAGGGGCTGATGGCCCACCATTGGCCGTTGCCGGCGCGGTAGCAGGTTCCGAACCGGGGGCCGAACTTCTTGGCACCGAAGCTGGTCAACCGGTTGGCGGTCGGCGCACATTGTGCGGCGCTGTCGTGGGGCCCGATGCCGAATGCGCGGTGGCCGTCGACGGTGCCGATCGGGGTCACCGCGGCCGTCGCCGGGGCGGCGCCGGCCGTGCCGAGTCCGGTGGCGATCGAGGCGGCGAGCAGCGCTGCGGTCGCAGCGCGGCGCAGGCCGCGGTTGTGGGCGGTTGTGGTGGTGATCATGGCGCTCTCCTGTGGTTTGTTCGGTCTTGTGCTGGCTGCGCCCTGGTGAGCGCCCGACGTCACCACGCCGCCACTGCCTCGCAGCGGCGGACCCGATGACGAAGAATTGCCTGCGCAGCGACGAGCGCGGTGCACACGATCACGATCGTGAGGTACAGCGCCCATGACACCGATGCGACGGCGTTGACCCATGACGCAAGGGTCAGAAACCACACGGCGGCGGGACGTAGCAGCGCGAGAAGCGGCTTGTTTCCGAATGCTGCCGCCGCTATCAGCGCAGCAACGGCCATCACGACACCAGAGATCATCAGCGCGGCGAGGCTCTGCCACGGTTCGGCGAAGCTCACCGCACCGAATCCGAAAAGACCTCCCACGGAGACGATTACGAACAGTGCAGACCGCAGCCAGGAGCGCAGGGCGTCGAGGTCCTGAGTATGGGGAGTAGTGATCATCAGCTCTCCTGCGGTGGTCAGCAGTGTCGTTGGGCAGTGCCCTGATCGGCGGTGGTGATGGGCAGCTGGTAGTTCACGGCGACCCGGAGATAGGTAGCGATGTAGGTGCATACGTAGTCAGGGTTGGGTGGCAGCCATTCGGCGATGGGTTTGGAGCCTTTGGCGCTGTTGGCCGAGCCGTCGGCGGCCAACAGGTTGCTTGGGTCGTTGGCGAAGCTGACCCGCTTGGCCAGTGGCCAGTTGTGGGCGCCGGCATGCCAGGCTGCCTCGAGCGGGAACACGTGGTCGATCTCGATGTCACTGCTGGTGGTGCCTTTGCGGAACTGGAGGACCGCACCGGTGTAGGGGTCTGGATCGAGCACGCCGGAGAGGACTGTGCAGCCGCGGGTTTTCGGGTCGAGCTGCACGTGCGTGAGCTGTGACCTGAGGATGTCGTTGCGTGTGTCGCATCCGTTGTGCGACAACGCCGCATCCGAGTCGTCGGTCCAGGCCGGGCCGAACACGCACCCTTTGCCTTTGCGGCATGACCGCTGGTAGCCGGGTTCTTCGTTCATCGTGGGAACTACTGAGGCAGTGCGCAGGAGCGCCTGGACGTGAGCGGCGTCGACTGGGTCCGTGGTGGGGGGTGGGGCGTCGGCAGATGCCGGGGACAGGACTGACAAGTAGCGGGTGATCGCGTCGGTGGGGTTGTGCGGGTCGATGAATCCGGTTCCCATTCCGAGGCCAAGGACTACGGCGACGGCGATCGCTAGGCGTATCAGGCGGCGCATCAGTTGCCCGGGGCTGGTTCGGTGGACGTTGACGGATTGGCGGGCGTGCGGTCGGTGAGCTTGCCGTCGACCTGTTTACCGGCGGTTACGTGGACGGTGACCTTGTCAGCGGTGGGGCCGGTTTCGCTGTTCGTGCCGGTTGCCACGATTCCGAGTTGGGTGAGGGTGTAGTCACCTTCGGGTACCGCGAGCACGATGGGCTCTTTGCCGGTGATCAGATCGAAGGTGGTGCCGATCGGCAGTCGCACGCTCGCCGGTTGCGGCGCGGGAGTTGCTGCCTCCGAGGGATTGTCGGTGCGTGTCGAAGGTTCGACTGCTGATGTCGGCGGCGTGGAAGTCGTCGGACTGGGATCGGTCGTGGCACTGGGGGTCGTGGTAGTCGTGTTGTTGACGCGTTCGAACTGGATCACCGAGTTCTCCACCGGTGTCCCGTCGGTGGTGACGTGGCTGATGGTGAGCACGCCGATCTTGTCGGTGGGTCCGTCGCCGGGAACACTCGGGGCGTCGTCGGCACGCGCCAGACCGATTCCGGTGCCGACAATCAGGACGGCGAACACCAGGGCCACAATTGCGACGGCGAGTGTGCCTCGTCGGCCCTGGGGCTGCGTGGTGCGTCCGGGCGCGGACGTGGGGTCTGCGCCGGGGATGGTGCTGTGACGAGAGGTCATGGCTGAGGGTCCTCCGGGTGACGTTCAGGCGGTCCGGGCGCCGGTGAGGCCTGTGTAGGTGTGGGCTTCGGCGGCGGTGAGGATGAGGTGCTCGTTGGCTGGATCGCTGGGATCGATACCGGTGTCGGCGAGTTCGCGGACCAAGCTGGTGAGGTCGACCTCGTCGTCGGGTCCGACATCGAGGATGTCGGCGAGCACCAGTTCTGCGGTGGTGGCCATAGCGGAAACCTCCAGTTCGGGTCGGCGACGAAGCGGTTCAGTTGCGGTGTTTGAAAGCGTTGGGGTTGTTGGGTGCGTGGATGGGTTCGCAGCGCGCACCGAAGACGTAGCCGGGGTGCCAGCCGCCGCCGGAGATGTACTGGGTGCCGGGATGGCACGGGACTCGGGGCGGGTTGAGCGCCTGAGCGTCCGCAGACGGGTGGGGGGCGCTGACGAGCGTCAGGACGGCGGCGATTCCGGCGAGCAACAGGGTTGCGGCCAGGCGCCGACCGGGATTGGGCGTGTGACGGCTGTTGGTGCTCATACGCTGGTTCCTCCGACGACGGTGGCGATCCGTTGGTTGATCCAGTCAGCGAGCCATTGGGTGGCGCTGCGGCCGTGCTTGTCGACGGTGAGGTTGCCGTAGCTGACGTGGGACTGTGAGCCGAAAAACGCTGCGGCGTCGAGCCCTTGGGAGACCAGCTTCGTCAGGTCGCTGGCGTTGCTGGAGGTGGCCAGCTCGGTCAGCGATCCGGCGAGGCCGGCGAGGTTCTTGGTCTGGGCGCCCTGGATCAAAGTGGCGGTCTGGGAGGATACCTCGGTGGGCCGACCGAGGAGTTGGGGGTCGGTTTTGGCCGCGGTGCCGGTGAGCATGCCGCTGGCTACCGATGCGATGTCGAGGCCGATCGGGATGAGTCCTGCCAGCGCGGTCGGGTTTTTGAGCGCGGCCCAGGCGACTTCCTGTGCTTGGCCGATGTCGTTGGCCAGACGGACGATGTCGACGTTGCCGATGATCGAGAGCACCATCGCGGCGATCTGGGTGTAGCCGTACGGGTCGGGGATCATGGCCAGGACTTGCGAGGCGGCTTTGAAGTCGATCTGGGCGGCCATGGCCACCAGAGGCCGGAACAGGTTGTTGAGTTCGCCTGCGATGCGGTGGCTTCCGTCGATGTCTGCGGCGGCGATCCGCGCGGGCAGGGCCTGCAAGTTGGCGATGATCTTGGGCAGGTTGGCAGCCATGCCGCCGACGCCGCTGGCGACGTTGGTGAGCTGGTCGACGAGGACTTGCGGTTGCAGCACGGCGAGGACGTTGCTGGCGGTAGTCAGGGTGTCAGCGGGAGTGGCGGCGACTGGTGCGATCTGGTTGGACAGGCCTTTGGCGGTGGAGGTCAGTTGCTGGGCCTCGGGAGTGTTCGCCGGGAGCGATGAGGTGCTGAGCTGGCCGGCGGTCTGTGCGAGCTGACGTGCTGTGCCTACGGCTTGGGAGAGGTCGGCCTTGTTGACCGCGCCGAGCACGGTGGACGCTGCGTGCTCGGGTGAGTTTGCGGGTGCTGATCCGAGCCGCTGGGCCAGTCCAGGATCTCCGGCAACCGACGTAGCGATATCGACGAGCGGGGAGAGGGTGTCGACGAGGGTCGATGCCGTCTGGGCCAGCTGGTTGGGGTTGACCGAACCGTCGGCCGGGGTGGCTGCGCTGGTGAGGTCGGCATGCGTAGTGCTGATGCCGCCCAGAGCTTCCGAATCGAGGTTGCTCGTCAGCGATGTTGCCAGCTCGTCGGCGGTACCAGGTCCGCTTGTGGTCGAGTCGGGGGTGGGGCCGGTGGGGGTGGCCCCACTCTGGCTGAGGATGGTCCCGAGGCTGGCCAGTAGGCCGTCGCGTTTGGCGTCGACACCGCAGTACAGGTCTGCACTGCGGCCGGGGCCGGCGGGGGCGCAAATGGTGGCCACTTTTCCGGCCAGGGCGCCCATCCCCTGTTGGCGGGGCCCGGCGATGCCGGTGGTGCCCACCGGCTGCGGTCCCACACCGACCTCGCCGGCTGTGCCCCGCTTCGGATCGGCGAGCAGCGCTACGGCCAGGACCTGATCTGGCTCGAGGGGGCCCTTGCCGTTACCGATATTGCTGGCCACGTCACCGGCGACGTCGGCACCCTGGGAGAAGCCGCCGAACGCGACCTTGATTGCCCGGCAGGCGGCCGTGATTTTCGACAGCTGAGTATTGAGTGCGCGCACACCGTCGGCCTTCGACGCACCATAAGTCGTTTTACGGAACGCATCCGCGGTGTAGGGAGTGTAGATGATCTGGACTGCCGCACCGTATTTCGCCGCGATGGGGTCGGTGATCTGCTTGAGCATCCCGGTCGCTTGATGCGGACTGGCGGTGGGTGTGGTCTCCCAGGTGCCCGGCACCATCACCACTGCCACCTTCGGGCAGCTCGGCGCCGCCGAGGATGCCGCGGGCATGAGGAAGGTCGCGAACACAGCGATGACGAGGCTGAGGCACGCGGCAGGAACGCCCACTGCTGTCGCCCGGCTTAGCCGGCATCGTGACCCCTTCGCGACGGTCATCTCACTGCCCCCTCCGCGGTTACGCGAACATACAAGCCATTTATCCAGAACAAATATATGCACAATCGTACTACGGGACTCCCCCAATAGACGTGCGGTTTACCTGGCTACGGGCGTGTCACCGGATGGAGCGGCGACCGGCGTTCCTCCTGCGCGTTATGCAGGCGGAGCAAGGGACGCCAGGAGTTCGCGCATCCCTTCGGGGACGGTGTGGGTGGCAGCCACCGCCGGATAGTGCAGCTCGGGGAGAGCGTCTGGTCGCGGATGGGTCTCAAACGCCGTCGTCGCCGCGGTTTGAAGTGTCACCACGTAGCCAATCGGGTTGGGCTCGACCGACCATCGTGGGGCGGGCCGATCCGGCTCGTCGAGAGGGTCGAACCCGAAGCGCTCAACGCGTTGTGCATGCGACTGCCGAGCGGCCGCGCGGTTGAGAGACTCCCAGGTGGTGTCTCTGGCGGAGAAGATGCTGTAGCCGGCGGCCACTGCGCCCGCGGCGGCCAGCGCAAGCCAGGCCGGACCTAGCAGGGCCGCGAGAACGAGCCCCGCCAGGGTGGTTACCACCGCGGTATCACGCAAATATCGCAGCACTGTATGGCGGCGTGTGCGGGGTATCCAGATGCCCGTGTCGTACGCGGTTCGTTCCCCGGCGGTGATGGTGCCGAGGAGTTCCTGCCACTGCTGATGCCAGCGTTCGTCGACGTCGGCGATCCAGGTTGTGATCGTGAAAGCGCGTGTGACCCAGTCGGTGAAGAACTGGCCGTCGCTGGTCTGCCGCCAGATCGCGAACGCCTGCCGGTCGTGTTTGAGCGAGTCGTGGGCGTAGTCCTGGGCGAGTTGGCGTTGCTGGTGCCAGTGCGCGAGCTGTGCATCGAGATGCTGCGCCGCGGGTGCATCGTTGATAGTGGTGGCCTCGCGGAGTTGGCTGGACAGGTCATCGATGTGGCGGCCGTACTGCTCGTAGTCGGCGTCGAGACGTTGCTGCTCGCGGCGATAGAGCCAGATCTCCTCGGCCATGGTCACGTAGTCGTAGTCCGGGGTGAGCTCTGCTGCCGAGGAGTCGGTTGGCGCCGCCGCCTCTGGTGCGTCGGAGTCGGCCTTCGCATAGTGCGTGGTGACTTGGGTGACCGCGCGTAGCGCGTTGGGCAGGTCGGTGTCGGTGCGCAGCAGTGTTGCGGTCGCGTTGGCCGGCGCGGGGTATTGGGCGGTGTCGGGGGACAGTTCGCTGTGTTCGTAGTCGCCTAGGGGCATCACGGTGGTGACGATGTCGTCGAGGGTGGCGGCGAGGTCGCCGCAGCGGGGGCACTCGGCGGGAAATCGTTGATCGCGCAGGATCGCCCAGTGCTGATCGCACAGAAGGTAGTCGATGGTGGTGCCGGCACAGCAGTCCCGCACGGTGATGCCGTAGCTCACGGTGCGGGGTTGGGCGATGGAATACAGAACGCACCAGTCGCAGGTCAGTTCGGTGTCCTCGCTCATCGCGGGTGCCTCTCGTGTGTGGTCATGGTCGTTGTCGTCGGCGGTCATTGCTGGACTGAGAGTCTAGTGATGTGCCAGGCACCGGTGGTGTCTTTGCTGACGGTGGTGTACACCGCGAACGGGGTCGGTGGCCGCCCGGCCGGGCGGCCTGCGGGGTCGGTGACCTGGTGGGTGATGGTGACGATGCGCGACACCGCGGTCGGTGTGTCGGGATTGTCGTTGCTGGCGGGGATCGACACGATCGGTGTCACGGTGGCGCGGTCGTTCGTCCACTGGCGCCATTGGGCTCCGGTGATCGGGGCCAGGGAAGCGAATCCGGCGTCGATACCGGCGGGCCCGAGCAGTGGTTCGGCGCGGCGAGCGGCAGCGAGTTGTGTGGCGTCCTCCCCGGGCCGGTAGGTGAACAGCGCTTCGAGTCCGGCCTGCATGACCGCGATGGGGTCGGCCGGGTCGACGTCGGTGAACGGTTCGGCGAATCGCGGTGGAGCTGAGTCGGTGCCGCTGGCGTCAGTGCGTGGGTCCTGTCCGGGGGCGATGGTGACCGGAGAGGTCGCAGACGGTGGCCTGACTGGGGATGGCTGGTCGTCGGTGAAGGCGCCAGCAAGTACTAGTACAGCGGCGATCAACGCGACGGCGCCGACGATGGTGGCTGCGATGGCCAGTGGTCTTTTCATGTGGAAGGCCCCCAAGGCTTTCGGTTGTGTTGTGCGGGTTAGTGGTAGCGGCGGAAGGTGATGGGTTTGGAGAAACCGTTGTGGATGTTGTCGATTCGGACCTTGGTGCCTGACTGAGGGGCGTTGACCATTTTCCCTCCGCCCATGTAGATCCCGACGTGTGTGGCGACGCCCTCGCCGCCGAAGAAGACCAGATCGCCAGGCTCGGCGTGTGCCTCGTCTGGTACCGGGATGCCTCCGGTCGACTGCGGCTGGGAGGTGCGGGCGATGGTCTTGCCGGTCGCTTTGTGGACCGCGTAGCGGGCCAGCGCCGAGCAGTCCCAGCCGGGAATCGCGTAGTCCTGGTGCGCATCGCCGGCGCCACCGTCATCACTGATTCCCTTGGTGGGTCCATTGAGGTCGCCGCCACCCCAGGAGTAGCGGATACCCATCTGGGAGGCCGCAGCAGCGACAATGTTGGGTCCGGCCGGACCCCCGGGACGGAACCCCTCGATGTCGGCACTGCCGGGTACGGGTGCTTGTGGGAGGCACGCCCCGCCGCCGGAAGCTGCGTCGCCGTTGCCAGGAGCCGCTGTGCCACTGGGGTTGGTGCCGGTGGTGGCCCAGGCGGCGGGATTGATGGCGTGGCCGCCGTCGAAGTCGCGGTGCCCGCCATCCCAGACTTCGAAATGCAGGTGCGCACCGGTGGATTGGCCGTTGTTGCCGACCTTGCCGATGAGCTGCCCGGCGGTGACTTTCTGCCCCTTTTTCACCAGGACGCCATCGGGATACATGTGGCCGTAGACGGTAGCGAACAGTTTGCCGTCGATCTGATGGTTGAGAACGATCCACTGCCCGAACCCGCTGGCGGGCCCCGCGTCGACCACTGTGCCGTCGGCGACGGAATAGAACGGCGTGTTGACCGGAGCGGCCAGGTCGATCCCCTGGTGCTGTTCACCGCCGCGCGGACCGAACGGTGAGGACACCTGGTAGGTACCGTCTTTCATCGGCTTGACCTGTGTGCCCGGCGACGCGCTCTGTTCCGGAACCGCCGCAGCTGCATCGCTACCGACGGTCTCGACATAGTCGGCGACCTGCGAGTTGTCGGACAGCGCGGCAACGATCTTGGTTGCCTGCCCCATGTACTCCCGAGAGGCCTCAGCGCCGGTGGAGTTGCCCTGTACCTCGTGGCCTGCTTGGGCGGGGTCCATGCCCTGCCAGTTGGGCAGTTTGAGTAGGGCGTTGAGGAACCTGTCGGTGGCGATCGCCGGGTTCATCAGCTCTTGCGGGGTGCCCCATCCCCACTGCGGTTGCTGCTGGAGGTAGCCGATCGACCTGCCGTTGTAGCCCACGCCGTCGTTGGGTAGCGACATCGATTCTGGCTCAGCAGGATTGGAGAGATTCCGCAGACCGGATTCGTCGAGTCCGACCGCGATGACGATGATCGCTGCTTTGGCCGGCAGTTTTCGGGCTGCGACCCTGCCGACCGCGGTCGCGGCGATCCGCGTTTGCTGCGGGTTGAGGCCGGCGATTTGTGCCCCACCTGGGGCCAGCTCGAGTGTCGGGATCGGCCCGCAGGCGCCGCCACTGCCGCCGACCATCATCACCAGCATCAATGGCGGCAGTAGGAATACGACCGGCACGACGGCGAGCAGCCACAACCACCACCGACGCTTCCCCGGAGCGTCGGTGGCGGGTGGTCGTGTTGGTGTGGGCGGTGCAGGCGCGGTGGTGACTGTCACGGCAGCCCTCGCTCAGCGAACGCTGGTGGGTTGTGGCCCGTCAACCTGGCCACCGGCCCGGCGGGCGGCATCGCGCGCCGGCGGCGCCGGCCGAGGTACCGGCGGAGTCGGTGCAGGTGGCGCCGGGGTCCGCCGTGGGGATGGAGAACCCGCTGCGCGGGGCGTGGGCACCCAGACTTGCGTGCCATCAGCCGATGTTCGCGGACGGAAACTGCGGTTGTCCTCGGCTAGCTGTACTGACCCGCCAGGTTGGGTACGCGACTGACGGGTGAGTTGCCTCGCAGTGCGGTGTGGCCGCGTTCGTGATTGTAGGTGCGAAGGAACTCGGGGAAGGCTGCGACGCGTTCGGTTTCGCTGAGGTAGGGGCGGGCGTAGGCCCATTCCTCCTGCAGGGTGCGGTTGAAGCGTTCGACCTTGCCGTTGGTTTGCGGCCGGTACGGGCGGGTCCACTTGTGCTTGATCCCGTTGTCGGCCAACAACTGTCGGAACATTCGGGACCGATAACATGACCCGTTGTCGGTCATCACCCGCGCGGTGGTGACACCGATAGAGGCGAAGTGCGCCACTGCCCGGGTCATGAACGCGGTCGCGGTTTCCTTCTTCTCATCACCGAGGATCTCTGAGTAGGCGTAGCGGGAATGGTCGTCGACGGCGTGGTGGAGGAACGCGTACCCCAGGTTGGGGCGGCCGTGGACTTTGCGGGGTCGTGCGGGCTCGCGGTGGGCGCTGGAGTTGCGGGCGCCCAGGGCGCGTCCGTGGATGCGGTGTCCGCCACCGTCGGGGATTCTGCCGAGTTTCTTGATGTCAACGTGGATCAAGTCTCCGGGCGCTTGGCGTTCGTACTGATGAATCTCGCGTCTGCGGGCACGTACGGGCGCCCCTGTTGCGGGGTCGGTCCATGACAACCGTAGGCATCGGTACCGGGTCAGGATGCGGTGCACCGTGGAGACGTTCACCCCCAGGTGAAACGCGATCCTGGCAGGCCCCCAGCGGCGGGAGACGCGTAACCCGACGACCCGGCGTTCCCGGCGCCGGCTGGTGCGATGCGGACACGACCGGGGTCGGCTGGAGCGGTCGACCATTCCGGCTGACCCTGCCTCGCGGTAGCGGTCGGCCCACCGTTTGGCCGTGGTAACCGACACGTTGAATCGATCAGCCGCGCGACGCAGTGGCCACCGGTCGTCCACGACGCACCGAGCCAGACGCAACCGACCAGTCGGGGACAACGGTGAATTACGGTGAGACACGAAGACCTCCGGGTTGAGGAGCGGTTCCTAGACAGCTCCACACCTCACTCGGAGGTCTTCCCTATGTCACGCCGACTCGCCGAACGCCGTACCTAACGTCCCGGGTCAGTACAGCTAGCGAGCGAACGCGGTCGGTGGCCGAACGAGCGTCGGAGGGCCGGGTAGCCGCAGAGACTGCGCCGCGGGCGGAGGCGATCGGCGGAGCGCTCGTACCGGTAGGGGTGAGCGGGCGGTTCTGGATGTCGCGGACCTTGGTGACGGTCTCATACAGCGCCTGTGAGCGTCGGCGGGTGTCGTCGGGGCTCGACGTTGCACTACCCCCTCCTGTGCCCATGGGGACAGGAGCAGGACCCGACGACGCTGCAGGGGCGTCGGTGGCAGGAACATCGTCGGCGGTGCGCGCACCTGAGGTGGACTCGCCCAACTTGGCGGCCACGGCCGCCGCGGTTTGAGTGGCGGCGTACTCGGCGCCGATCTTGGCTGCCGTCGCCGCGACAGCGGAGGCTCCGCCGGTGCCGACAGCGGCCACGGCCTGCCCGCCGCCGGAGACCACCTTGCCGACAGTGCCCCCGACCTTTCTGGCGGTGTTGTAGCCGTGCTTGACGGCCTGGGCGCGGGCCAGCATCTCGTGCGCCGACGGTGCGGTCTTCTGTTTCACGGCCACCGGCGATGAGCCCGGTCGCCGCGACATGATCTCGGTGAGTCGGTCGGACCACTTGTTCAATCCGAGCATGCCTTTGCGGAACATCACCAGAGCGATGAGGATCAGGACGTCGGCGATGAGCACGGTGGCCATCAGCTGGGCGCCTTCTTTGTCGAACACCGAGGTGATGATGATGCAGTAGGCGCAGGTGAAGATGACTGCGAAACACACCTGGAGCAACGCCATAGCGACATCTGCCAGCGATCGCATCAGTTGGGTACGGAACATCGGTGCGATGCCGAGCAGGCCGCCCGGGATCAGCTTCACTCCGTTCCACAACGCCACCACGGTCGCCAGCACCACCCGTCCGGCGAGGTAGAGCGCGAACAGGAAGACTAGACCTGCCGCGGGGATCAAAAACATTGAGGCAATGGCCTGTTCGGGTCCGGGGTTCTCGGCGTAGTCCTTCATTTGCTCGCCCCCGGGGCATTTGCCGACAGCGTCGCGGACGCGGGCTTTGGCGTCGTCGCCGCCGGGCAGCACGCTGTCGACGGCACCGCCGACAAGTGGGATGTCTTCGACGCTGTCGCGGATCTCGCCGAGGGTCGAGCGCTCGGGGGGCTTTTTCAGGTAGGCCTCGTCGAAGGCTTTGACACACGCAGCGGCGCCGTCTTGTTTCGAGGTGTCCAGGACGCGACCGAAGTTGAGTAGTTGGGTGGGCTGGCGAATGAACGTGTCGGTCAGTTGTCCTGTGAGGTCGTCGATTTGGGCGTCAGGGTTTCCGTTGGTGTTTCCGTCGTTGCCGATGCCGGTGGCCACCTCGAGCGAGTAGTCCTTGGCCTTGGAGATCAGTCCGTCGTCTCCGGCGAGGGTGGCGACCGGGTTGGCCAGGAACCCCAGCACGCCCGCGGCAATGATCAGCGACATCAGCAGCTCGTAGAGACCGGTGGCATAGCGTCCACGAAAGAGCCACAGCGCCACCGCAAAACCGGCCAGAGTGAGCATCAGCGGCCGCATGTGCAGTTGCCCGGTCAGCGAGGTGACCGCATCTGCGATGTCGGAGATGGGGCGGGTGACCATGTCGAGCCACTTGAACGACAGAGCCTGCTTGATGAACCAGATCGCGATCATCACCACGCCGCGGTAGGCGTTGTACTCAAGGTTGATGATCCACGCCCACACCGCCTTGATGGGGCTGGTGGCTCCACCTTCGTCGATCGAGAGGTAGTAGTCGGCGGAGTTGATGCCGTGGGAATCCTTGATGTTCATCCAGCCGAACAGATTGCGCAGAGTGCTGCTCGCAGCGCCGTCGGCCGCCTCGGCGGTCGGTGCGAGGACCAACATGATCGCACCGACCAGATGCCACACGGCGACCAGAATCAGCAGGCGCCGCGCCCAGCGCCGCGACCACACCCATCGGGCCGCGCTGCGCACCGGGCGCGGCCATTCGAGGCGGATACCGGGAAGCTGCGGGTGCATCAGAGCACCTCGGGGGTCAGGGTCTTCGCGGTCGTCTGCGTCTTCTTCTGCGGGGTGGTGGTCGAGCTGGCGGTTTGGCGGTCGGTACGGAACGAGCGCAGGACTTTGATGCGGCCCACGGCGCCAGAGGCATCGCGCATGTAGCCTTCGCCGCGGCGTTCTGGCTTGACGTAGGGCTTGTCGGTGGCGTGCCGTGCTGGACGGGTGATCGGAGCGGTGTTGGTGGTGTATTCCTCCAGGACGTCTTCGGCGTCGGGGTCCAGCCCAACCCAGTCCAGGGCTTTGCGGGCGAGAGTTTTGTCAGTGTGACGCATTGCGACGCGGGTCTTGAGTAGGCCGCGCAGTTCCTGACTGCCGAATTCGCAGTCTTGATCGCCGAGGATCGCTGCGGCCTTTTCTTTGCGGCCGCGTTTGACGACTTCGGTGATGATCTCCAGACCGTCGGCGCCGGAAAGGATGTGAGCGACCTCGTCGGTGACCAGCGCCGACATCTGGGCGGGGTCGGCGTACATGATGCCTTGCGACAGTTTGGCGATGTGGGTGTAGATGACGTGGCCGTACTGCTTTTCGGGGGTCAGGTTGTCGAACAGGTGCTCTTTTTCCATCTGCTCGCGGGAAGGCAGTGAGACGTCCTGGGTGCGGAACACGATCGCGGGTGCGTCGATTGGCAGCGGCGGCAGGGTCTCGTCGAACAGGGCGCGGGCGTAGGTCTTGCGGGAATGGACCTCCAGGGCGCGGCCTACCTCGAGCGCGCCGTCGAGGGCGCATTCGCCCGAGAGCAGGTGTTTGACCATTCCGCCGGTGCCGAGGTAGGGGTGGCGGGCGCGGTAGCTCTCCGAGAGAACCTCGGACAGCAGGGTTGCGCGTGAGTCTTGCACCCGCAGTCGCAGCAGCGCGCGCAGGATGGTCTCGGTCTGTTCAGCACCTTTGGCCCCGCCGAAGATGAGCAACGGATCGAGGCTGTAGCCCGCGTCGACCATGTCGACGACGACCGCATGCGCCACTGAACTGGCCCAGCGGGCGTACTCCCCTGAGGCCGACTGGTCGATCACCAGGACCTGTCCGCCGCGATCGACGATCTGGCCGGCGACGAGCTTGATGAACTCAGACTTGCCGGCGCCGAGTTCACCGGTGACGCCGACCGAGTTCGACACGTCACGTTCGGTCAGCGCCGAGACGTCGTAGTGCACCGCACTGGGGACGTGGGTGGTGATGCACAGCGCCAGCAGCGGCCCGCTCGGATCGCCCAGGGAGGCCGCGACGACGGGAACGAACGCGCCGAATTTGCCACTGGTAGTGATCTGGGTGAACTCGGCGAGCACCCGGGGCGCCGGCGCGCCGGGCACCATCGCCCACCACAGGTCCTCTTGGTATCCCAACGGCTGGGCGAGGCGGAACTGCTGGCTGGCGAACTCGGTGGCCAGCGCGGTTGCCGCGGCCTGGGCGGCCGCCGCGGTGGTGCCGGAGGTGGCGAAGATCGCTGTCCAGCCGACCTCGATCTCATTCTTGTCTGATTCGAGCAGGGTGGAGTACTCGGCGAGCGCTTCGGCAGCGACGTCGAGGACACTGCGGCCGGTGGAGAGTTCCCCTTCGCGCTGGTGGAACTGGTCATTGAGCTGTTTGAGCGCTTTGCGGTTGCGACGCAGCACATCTCCCCCGGCGCGGGTGACGATCCGCAGGGCGAAATCGACGTCGACCGGGATCTTGACGTCCGGGCGCACCGGGTCCTCGACGGTGATGGATTCGGCCAGGGTGAAGAACTCCGAACCGGGAAAGTGGGTGCCGCCGGCGGGAGTGTCGGTGATGACCGACAGCGTCTGATAGGACGGCGGGGGCGGGTCGACCTCCCACGGGGTGTCGATCTTGAGCACGGTGGTGAACCTCGATGGTTTGGACTTCCCGCCCGAGTCAGCTCGGTCACTCAGGGCGCCCTCATCGAGCCGAGCAGCCGTCAACGCGCCGGCTGTTTTCGATTCAGGAGTGTCGGCGGCCACCGGAACATCGGGATCGACGAACAGGCCGCGTCGCAGCATGTGATTCCACAACCACACCGCTTGCGCCGGGGTGGTCGGGATGGGGTTGAAGACCGCGGGAATGCTCGCCGCGATCCGGCGGGCCTGGTCGCGGCGAGCCAGCAGCTCCTCGGCCGGCACCCGGGAGTGCGGCAGCCCCAGGATTTCCGTGGCCGAATGCCAGATGGCGCGCCCGGCGGTCGCGGCCTTCTCTTTCACCGAGGTGCCCGTCAGTGGCACCGAGAGCCAGTACACGCGGGTGCCGGGGCGGAACTGGCCGATACTGCCCAGGGTGGCTTCGCATTCGGCCAGCCATGCCTCGTGTTCGTCGAGGTCGACCCCGTCGAGCATGCGTTGCACGATCAGCTCCGGGGTCTCATCGGCGGTCAGTCCCAGCAGGATCGCCTCGCCGGGTAGGGCGCGCGCCAGCATCGTGTGGGCGTTGCGGACCCCTTCCTTGTCAGCCAGGCGCCGGTAGCGATACGGCAGGCCTTCGAGGAGGTAATCGGCCCATACCGTGCCATCGCGGGTGAAGCGCAGGTTGCCGGTGAGGGCGTAGGTCGGTTGACGCTGCACCACAACGCCACTCCTTTCGGTCTGATCTATCGAGTCGTCGTGTGGGGATGGGGTGTGGGCGGGGTGGGCCAGATGTAGGCCGCGGCCGCCACCACATGTGGGCGGCCGCGCTTTCGGCGGATCGCCGCAGCCGGCGACAGTGACGCGCGGTCGGCGGTCGTTCGGGTCTCCGCCTCTGCGCTGAGGGCGCGCGCGGCGCCTGCTGCAACCGACAAGGGGCTCCGTCCACCCGGGCGAATACGGCCGAGGAGTACCACCGTGCCGACGACCACGGTGACCACCAGCACAATTGACCACTGCAAGCCCAGCTGGCTCCACCACACGCCGCGGGTCAGATACAGCACGACCAGGGCTCCTGCACCGCCGACGAACTGGGTCAGCGTGTAGGGGCCACCGGCGATGCGTTTACCGTCCGGGGTCTTCCCGATCAGCTGCGGGAACTTGCGCGCCGCGGTGAAGTTGCGGATGACCTCAGCGGGTTGCTGCTGTTGGTCGGTCATTGCCGCCCCGCATCGACCGGAGGTCCGAGCGGAACCACCCCCGCCCAGTAGCGCCAATCGCTGCGGGCGTGGAGACGGTACTGGGCGCGTTCGCCCGCGCTCAACGCCATCCACTCGTAGCCCTCGTCTGCGGCCAACTGCTTGGCCCGGGCGGTGACCGCAGCCCGGTCCCGGGAGCTCAAAGCCGTCCCCCACTGGCGGCGTCGGTGGCAGTGGGGTGCGCTGTTGTCACCACAGCCGTCTGAACCAGCGGCGCGTTGCGCGCGAAGACCACCAGTGGGTGTTCCCCGCTGGTGTCGAGCCGCACGGTCGTCGCTGCTGACTCGGGTGCAGGGGCCAGTTGGCCTGAGGAGTTTTCGACGGTCTCGCCAGTCTTTTCCGACAGGAAATCCATGTTGTTCAGGCCCCAGAGAATGGCGCCGCCGCCGACCACGGCCACGATCCCGGCGACCAGGCCACCGCGGACGAATTCCTTGAGGACCATGTAGACGGCGAAGCCGCCGCCGACGGTCAGCAGCGCTTTGATGACGTCGCCGGTGAGGTTGTTGAAGGTGTCGATGAGCCCGTCGGCCAGAACGATCTGGGTGGCTGTCTCGGTGATCATGAGGAGTCCTTTCGCTGCGGGGTGGTCGGTGATGGGTTGATGGGGACGGGGTTATCGAGGGCCCAGGTCGATGCCGCCGGGGCCGAGTAGTGATCCACCACCGCTGCCGGATGACGGTGTTGAGGTGGGGGCAGAGGTGGAGCCGCGCGGGCTGCTTGGCTCGCTGGTCACTGTGGGCAGGACGTCGTCAGAGCCCGCCTCGTCATCACCGCCACCGCGGCCGGAGTCAGAGGTTGGTTCGCTGCTGGCGGGAGCAGAGGTCGCCGCGCCGGGCGGAGTGTCGGTGTTCTCGTCCTCCTCGCCGGCCAGCGAGGACGCGACGTCTGATCCGTTGACGCCGGCCGCCGGGGCGGGGTCGAGTGCGCTGACTTCCCAGCGGCCCGCGCGTGCAGCCATCGTCAGGGCATAGGCACCAGTGAGTGCATCGGTGGAGCTGGCGGCCCCGGGTGGTTGTTGGGAGATGGTGAGCAGCAGTCGTGCTCGTTGGCCATCAGCCGGGGTCTCAGCAGAGTCCCCGAGGGACTTCTGCGTGCGGGCTCCGATGACGGAGATGGACGCGTACGGGGCCGGGGTGATCGCACCGAGGTTGGTTCCAGGGCTGGTGAAGCGGGTGACGTCGCCGTCACCGGTGAGCATGGCTGAGAGGAATCCTTGTGCGGCGGTGACGATCGCGGCGTTAGAGCTGAGCTGGTTGGAGTAGTCGAGGTTGACTGTCAGACCGGTGGAGGGTGCCGGTACCGCGGCGGGCATCGCCATCGCCCGCACCCCTTTGTCTGACACCACCACTGGCACCTGGAAGTAGCGGCGGGTTGCGGTGTCAGCGCCAGCGGGGGTGACTTCGGCGGACACGGTCACCGCGTAGGTGTCGGCGCCGTCGACCCCAGACACTTCACGCACTCCGGCGATGTGGGTGTCGGCGGACTCGTAGAGCGCTTGCGCTGGCAGCGCGCCGGTCCCGGCATCGATGTCGACGAAGCGTTGTAGCGATCCCTCGTCACCGCGATGGGTCATCAGCCAGGCCGATACGAACTGCTGGGCGAGGTCACTAGCTGCGAACTGGGCGGTGGTATCGACCGCTGACACAGCAGGCGGCGCCACTACTTCTGGGGCCGCTGACGATCCGCTGCTGAGGTACAACGCGACAGGTCCTGACACCAGCGCCGCGATCACCGCTGCCCGCGCGGCGTGGGTCATCAGCCGTTGCGTACTGGTGCCGTTGGCGCGGGCGATGAACTCCGCGTCCTCGGGACTGTGATCCGCCAGACTCGGGGTCTGATCGTCGGAGTCTTTGTGGCGGCGCAGTATCCGGGGGACGTTGAGCTGGCCGCGTAGCCGCGCTAACCGCTCCCCGCGCGACAGCGCGGCGGCGTCGTCATGAAGGTCGCTGTCGACCGGGTCCTGATCGAGCACAGGTGTGGGGAACTCAAAGACTCCACGCAGGTCACCCTCGGGGCGTTGCTCCGTCGATGTCACCAGCTTTGACCCTTTCGTCTCACACAATCCGTCCATTCGTATCGTGCACTTATTTGTGGAGTCTACCCACGTTGATTACTTCGAGCGGAGGGTTTTGATGGCGTGTTGCGTGCAGGCGAGTTCTCATCGCGTCGGTATCAGCAGGATCGGAGGCGTATTACGCGGCACTCCACAGAGACCTACCGCTGCGGGGATGTCGCGACGGCGGCAGCCCGGCATGCGGAGAGATGGCGAGCGAGCACGCCTCTGGAGGCTGGACCTACCCGACAGCGCCCGGCGCGTGACACCGACGCAAGCCAGATCAACGCATCCGTAAGCGGCATGGCGCCTGAGTATTTCGAGGTCTGACGCGGATCGCGGGACACTCCCCCTTCGGGGGCAGAGCGGCGGCTACGGGTCGCTCGCGACCCTACGCCGCCGCTCTGACGTCTGGATAACATCTCGCTGCGCGTCGGCGTGTCGCCTGGCAGTCAGCGCGGGCCCCGCCACACGCCAGGCCCGCAGTGAAAGCGTGGACCAGGGCGCCCGCTTCCAGTCGCTAGGCAGGGCGCAAACACGCCGATAGTGCAGTTATTTGTGTTTTGTGTTTGTCTGATGTGGTTAGCTTGATTGCAATGTCGGAGTATTCGAGTGATGGGTTGTAGCGATGGGAAGTTCGGGGTCCTCTGATCCGGCTGCTCGGTTCGTGCAGCAGGTGGTCGATGACTTCGGTGGCGCACTGTCACACCGCGCCCAGCGGCCTCGTCAGAGCGGCACTGATGGTGCAGGAGTTCGTCTGCCGTCGTTTGTGCCGGTCAGTCCGGCGATAGCTGCCGTCACCGTGTTGGCCGTCGAAGCTGATCCGCTCGGTGACTGGCTCCTGAACGCCGCGGGTGATCTACCTGTGACGGCCCAGGTGGTGTCGGTGCTCGACCAGCTGTCGGGATGGCAGGCAGCCGCGGTCACCGCCACCGTGGGGGCTGTCGCGGTAGATGGGCTGCGCTGGTATGCGTTTCGGCATCGTCGCGCGGTCACCAACATGGTTGCTTCGACCACCCATCTGACTCCTAAACGGGTACGGGTTCGACATCCCGCGGGTATCGCCGCGCCGCGACGAGTGATCGTGTCGTTCACCGATGGGTCGGTCATCAGCGATCGGCGGTACAGCGAACTTGTCGATGCGCTGACCAAGTACGCCAACCGGTACCGCGGCGACTCGCTGGCCCGCCGGTTGCTGCGGGCGCGGGTGTGGGAGATGCAGGTCGAGTGGCAGGCCGGTAGCGCCCGGTTGGTGATCACGCGTGACGACCCGGAATCGCAGACCGCCGGGATGAGCCCGATCGTGCAGCGGCTGTCCGAGCTTCTCGACGAGAAATTTCCGCTTCCTGAGGCCCGGATCACCGAAATTGACCGCGACGAGGACGGCACCGAGATCGGGTTCACGATCTCCTACAAGACCACCCTGTCAGCGGCCTTCCCGGGATTGCAGCAGAAGCTGCGGGAATCGCTGGTCGCCAGTTTGCCCCGGCACGTCACCGAGGACGGGGCGTGGAACTGGTTCGTGGCGGTCATCCCCGAGGAGAACCAGCTCACCATCCGGCTGGCCAAGCCGCTGCCCAGCGGTGTGAGGCACCTGCCGCTCGCGTTCAAGGACTACGCGGCGATGGACGACAAGCAGCTCTACAACATCCCTTACGCCACCGCGGCCGACGGGGTGCTGGCGACCTGGAACATCCACAAGTCCTCGTCTCGCGGTCACGTGCTCGCGGCAGGCCGAACCGGTGGCGGTAAGACCTCGCTGATCCGGACCCTGATCACCGAAGCGATCGCGCGTGGAGTGCCGGTGGCCGGCGCGGTGGATGTGAAGATGCTCGAACTCGACGGATTCGATCAGTACCCGGGTGTGGCGTCGGTGATCTATCACGTCCGCCAGATCGTGGAGTTCATCAACGCCGTGCACGCGGAGATGGTGGCACGCCGGGAGTTTCTGCACCGTCTGCGTATCCCTGACGAGAACCTGCCGCCGTTCATCGTCGTGCTCGATGAGTTCTTCGTGATGAGTGCGTTCCTGCGGCGCGCGGCAGCTTACAAGGGCGACAAGGACGACCCTGACGACGAGCAGGCCGTGTTGGCGCGGTTCGTCAAGAACTCCAACCCGCTGGGCAAGATCGGTGAGATTCTCGCGCTCATCCGAAGCTTGCAGGGCCGCATCATCCTGGGCGTGCAGCGCCCTGACGCCACCAACTTCGGTGAAGACGCGACCTCGGTGCGCGACAACTTCGGCACCCGCATCTCGCTGTCGAGCCTGTCGCAGCAGGGCGCGGAGATGATGTGGGGTGATGCCCACGTGGGGCGCGACGTCGACGCCAGTGTGCCCGGCCGGGCCACCGTCGCCGACGCCGAAGGCCGACCGATGCACGCACAGGTGCACTGGACTCCCAACCCCGACATGCATCCCAACCGGTGGAACCGCCTGGACCCCGACGACCAGGAGATCGTGACCGCGCTGCGCGAGGCCGCCATCCGAGGGGCCCAGTTGCAGAACTTCGTGCCCGAAGTGCGTGAGCACCTGGAGAAGGTCGGCGGGTTGATCCGCACTCCCGGCGATGGGCCGATCATGGCGTGCTTCTCCTCGGAAATGCGCACCTTCCTCACCGAGCAGCGCGAGGCCACCCCCGAACCGCCGGCACCGATCGCCGGGCTCGACCCGACCACCGCCGGCGACGACGGCGTCTACGCCGCCGACCTGACCGAGGGCATGCGGGTGCACGTCGACGACGACGGAACCGTAGCCACAGTCGTCGCGGTTACCCGGGTCGGCAAGAAGCTCGTGCGCGCGAAGCTGCGCGACGACGCCAATCCGCGCGTCACCCTCAACGCCGAGTTCGCACCCGACGAAGTCGTCCTCACCGCCGAGCCGGGCGAGGCCGAGTCCATCGATCTCGACAAAACCAGTTCTGTCGCTTAACCCACCACCGAAGAGAGGACACCTCTGTCATGGGCATCCTGCGTTCCATCCTCACCCCCGCTCCCGATGAAGTGGCTGCCGTGCGCACCGCGCTCGACGCCAAAGCCACCAGCGAGCCCGTCGTGCGTGAACAGCGCGCCACCCTGTCCAAGCCGGTACCGACCTGGGCCGCGCGTATCGACGACAAAACGGAGATCTCACACGCCAGCCTCAACGAACTCGAGGCCGCGATCACCGAACGGTTGCAGCTGCTGGAGACCTACCCCGCGGGCCCGCGGCGAGACAAGGCCATCGAGCGGCATCGCCAAGCCGCTGCCCAGATCGACGCATGGCGCCAAGAGCTACCCGCCGACATCGGCACCGATGCCACCGGGGACACCAACGAGCACGGCGTCAATCACCACGAGCACGCCCTGTCGGCCATCTGATCGGCCCCGCCCGACTGACCCCTCGACCTTGATCTGAGGTTTCTCCGATGAGTGCATCCACTGTCGACAACGCAGTGGTGGTCACAATCACCTCGGCCACCACCGCCGCCACCACTGACGGCATCGAGTTCAGCGCTATCAGCGGCGCCGAGCTCCAGGAACAGATCCTCGACTACGCCCACCACCTCGCGGCGAGCGACGATCAGCCGGTCCTGCTCGAGTTACGCAATCCTGCAACCGGGCGCGGCGATGTCATCGAGATGACGCCCGACGGCACATGGCACCCCGCCCACGCCGCCGCCCCAGAACCCGAGCATCCCGAGGCCGCTCCGGTGGAGCCCAGCGCTCCCCCGCAGGTCGAGATGCACGAGCATCCAATCGCTGACGATGGCGGGCACACCGGCGGCCAGATCGTCGCACCTGCCGCTGCGCCGGACGTGCCCCCTGTTGTCGATGAGCAGCTGGCCCAGCCTGCCGCTGATGAGGCCGCGAGCCAGCCCGGCCCCGTTGAGGCAGCAGTCGAGCAGGACAGCCCCTGGCGCGGGGTCACCCCCGGTCACGTCAGCCCGAACGCGCGACCCCGCTCGACACCGACCGCCGAACGTCGCAGTCGAGGCCCCCACGTGCCACCACCAGCTAGTGGTCGTCTGCGTACCGTCTGGCGGCGCCACCGCACGCCGCTGCTGGTGATTGGTCTGATCACGCTGGTCGCCCTGGTCGGTATCGGGGTCGGCGCCGGGCGGCTCATCGGCGCTGCCGGCGGCGACACCACACCTCTCGACCCGGCCACCGCACTAGCTCCACCCGTCGCCACCGCCGACCCGACCTCTGATGAAGTCGAATGTCCCTCTCGCACAACCGGCGCGCTCACCACCGGCCGTGACCCGGGGAACCAGACGAGTGGGCCGAACGCGATCAAAGCGTTCAACTACGGCTACTACAAGTGGCGCAGCGGAAACGCTGCTCGCGCGGTGGTGTCGTCGAACGCCAAGGTCGGCACCGCCATCACGTTGCAGAGCTACATCGACGTGCTCGACCCCAATATGCGCTACTGCCTTGCCATCACCGAAAAGCGCACTGGCCCCCGCAACACCACCGTGTACGAGGTCGTACACACCATCATCCCGGCGGCCGGCGGTGAGCGTCAGACGTTCCGCCAGGACGTCACCACCACTGTGATCGGCGGCAAGCACTGGGTCTCCGAGATCGACGACAAGTAGAAGTTCCCCGACTTCGGCCCTCAACCGATTTTCCGCACTCCCACAACACCATTCATCACCACCGAAAGGCGCTTCTGACATGTACATCACCTCGCCGGTTCCCACCGGACGTCCGGGCGGCGACGCATTGACACCTCCTCGGGCCGTGCGACGAGGGCGGGCTGCTGTCTCCCCGCCGTCGCCGGCACTCATGCGTAAGGTCATCGCGGCGGTCCTTGTCGGCGGCACGATGACCGGAGCGGTACTCACCACGTCCCCTGCGTGGGCCATCAAGCAGGGCGGAGCCGACCCCGACAGCTCGACCAGCCAAGGTCCGAGCCAAGGTGGCGCTGATCCAGGCCAGCCCGATCCAGGCAGCGACAGCACCCCTCCGCCACAGGCGCCGCCGACCTACAACCCGGGGCCGGGTGTGATCCCTGCACCGCCGCAGGAAGCGCCGTACCAGCCCTACGTCGAGCCGCAGGTCTACAACGAGCCGACCTATGACCAGGCCTACAACCCCGCTCCGCCGCGGGCCTACACCCTGCCGCGCCCGGTCGCGCCGGTCCGCCCGATTGCCCCACCGCCGAAGACGCTGCGTGTCGGCAACTTCGTCATCGAGGAAGACCAGCTCAAGCGTGACGCGCCGTGGCTGACCGACCGCCAGCGCAACTCGATCAACGCCTGGTCGGCCTACGGCGAAGCCAAGATCGCCCAGGGCCTCATCAGCGTGGGTGTGCCCGAAGACGAAGCCTCACGCCAGGCCGCGGCCACCATCATCGGCGTCGCGCTCGGCGGCACCGCCGGTGCGGCAGCCGCGGGCATCCCCGCCGCAGTCGTCGGCGGCATCGGTGGTGCGCTCATCGGTGCCGGTGTGGGTGCCGCAGTCGGCTCGTTCCCCGCGCCCGGGCCCCAGACCCCGGGCGCGATCGCCGCGGGCGCCGGCATCGGTGCCGCAGCAGGTGCCGCGCTGCTCGGTGTTCCCGCAGCGATCGCCGGTGGTGTGGCCGGTGGTGTCGCCGGCGGCGCGATCGCTCACGCCCTCGGTGCCGGTGACCCCGGCGCCCGTCCGGACCGCCCCCGGCTCCCGGGCGAGCCCGAACCGGTGCGTCCGCAGCCGCGCAAGCCGCAGCAGCAGGTCGTGATCGACAACCCCGGCGCCAACCAGTACGAGGTGCACCTGCCCGCCGACCAGGCCGCCAAAGCCGGTCTGCCGGCCGTGCACTACCAGGTCAACATGCGCGGAGATGTCAACGCCCAAGTCAACGTCGGTGGCCGCAACCTCGAAGCCAACTGGAGCGGTGAGCAGGCCCGCGCCCCGTATGCCGCGCTCGGCGCGGCGAAGGACCAGGCCGAGAAGACGGTCAACCAGTGGACCCGCCAGGCCAGCGACCAGCTCAAGCAAGTCGTGCCCGGCATCGACGTCGCCTGGCCCCAGGAGAAGAAGCAGCCGGCCAACCCCGGCCCCAGACACGCCCGCCGGTAACGAGGGGTGCGGGCGCAGCATGCCGGGACGGGCCACTCATGGTGGTCTGTCCCGGCATCTATCCCCGTTCACCGTCCTCTCCGCGTGCACCCACAGGAGGCCTGACGTGTTCACCCACAACCTCACGACCTACCAGGACCGGCGCCTGGGCATGCAGTACCGGGCAACGGTCTACCTCGACGGTCAGTGGTGGATGGAGTGGACCGGCGGCCTCGACTACGTCACCGACCATCTCGCCGCCGCGGTCCGCGCTCCTGCGCCAGCTCGCGAGAACCGCGATTTCTGACCACTTTGACTCGATTGAAAGGACCGCTCCGACAATGATCACTGGCCACACTTCAACATTCCGTACCCAAACATTGCTGACGGCTGTGCTGTTACTGAGCGTGCTGGCCACTGCACTGGCCATCGGGGCGGGTGCCGCGACCGCCCGCCCGACCGAAGCGCCGCGGCTGTCGGCCTACGGTGATGAGATCTGGACCTTCGGCAACCACGCGAACTGCCGCGGCACGATCCACGTCAGCGCCAAGACCGACCCCCGCCAGCCCGGGAAGCTGTTCGTCACCTACCGCCCCGGACGATTCACTGGCGACGGCCCAGGCTGGGCCCGCAACCCGGTCTGCACCACCCGTGTCTTCGCCAACTGGACCATTCCCGCCCGCTACCACTGGAGCGCACCGGTCAGCGCCGGCCCCCGCGGCGGCAAGGCCGTCACGCAGGTCCTGCGCACCGGTGCAGGGCTGCACGGCATCGGTTTCGCCACCCCCGCAGTCCCGCAGAAGCCCGTCCAGTACACGCTGTTCGTCTCGTAGTAAACATCAACGGACACAACAGGTTCGGCCCGTGAAAGCACCGCACCCATGATCAGATTTCTCAGAACCTCGTTCAGCGTGGGCGAAGATCAGTGCGGGCGCCGCGGCCGAGCCTGTTGTGGATCCAGTAGTCGACCGTCTCAGCCTTCCAGCCCCGGTTTCGTCCGACCAGCGCGTCAGGGTCGGGCAGGAGTCCTTTGCGCAAGTAACTCTTCATGGTCGCCACAGACAGCCCTGCGCGATCGGCAAATTCCGACAGCGACAGGTAGCGGTACACGTCAGAAACAATACCTCCTTTAGGCTAAACAATGACCCCTAAAGGAGGTATCGTTGGGCTGCGGATCAACAGAAGGGAATGACGATGAAGGCCTTGGTTCTCACTGATCGCGGTGACGCCGAGTACGTCGAGCTGCCCACCTCTGATCCGGAGCAGGCGTTGCGCGAAGTTGTTGGCGGGCCGCTCAATCCGCTGCCGCTGACCTACCTCGCGGATCACCTGGACCTGTGGACACTGTTCGAACCCCTATCCAGGGTGACTGTCGGTGGGATCGGTTACAACGATGTGGCCTCCCAGATCGCCACGGCCGGAGTCGGTAAGCAGCGGGCGGTGATCGGTACCGCGGTTCTCACCGCGCACACCGACTCGGGCATCCTCGCCGCGCTTTCCCCACACGACTGCGCCGCCCTGGACCGCATCATCACCGAGATCTACACCGGCTACCGCACCGCCGGATAACCCCCACCTCGAGGACGAGCTGATGAGCACTCACTCCGCACACCCTGCCGGCGACCCGGTCACCTGGACGGTGGCCCGGCTCGCCGAGCACCCGGCTGTGCGCACCACTTTCACCGTCCTCGGGCATGTGAACCCGCGGGTGTTCGAGTCGATCGAGTTCTCCCTGGCTTGCGACGAGATCGCCGCTGTCAATCAGATCCCCGCGCCCTGCGGTCTTTTCGCCGCGGCGATCCGCCACCTGGCGGCCACCGCTGCGCGAGAGGTTGATTCTTGCGAGCTCGATGTCGAGGCGCGCCCCAGCGAAGACGACTTCGAGTACGTGCCGACCGCGCGGGCCGAGCTGCGCATGCTGATCGCCCAACACCAGCGGCGCGTCCTGGCATCCAATCGCGACGTCGACGCAGAGCAGCGCGCCGTGCACGCCGCGGTCGCCCGCCACCTCAACTACTGCGACCCCCGCAACTACGGCGGCGTCGACGGGCTGCCCGACGTCGAGGTCCGCGACCTCATCGCCGCCTCGATCAACCAGCAGATCCGTGCCACCGCTCACCCCGTGATCCGCGGCCACCTGTACGGCGCGCGGCTGTTGCTGACCGGCGCCGTCGCACCCACACTCGTCTTCGACCCGCAGGAGGCCGTGCAGTGACCGCCCCGACCGGTGACTCCTACCCGCTGACCTTCGTTGAGCTGTCACGGTGGAACGTCGCCCAAGCACACCCGGTGAGCTGCCCGCGTCACCGCACTCCCGAACCGATGGTCGCCGGCACCCACGAATCCGCCGGGCACCCCATGTGGATCTGTACCGAATGCGGCTACGCCACACCCGTCCTCGACGACGAAGCACGCATGACTCTCGGCGCCACCCAGACCTTCACCACCGCCGCCCGGACCGCGCAGCTACGCCCCGACACCCGCCTAGTCGCACTCCCGGCAACGCCGGGCACCGACCACACCACCGGCACCGTCGCTGTCCGCGAACGCAACGCTGATCCGCGCTCGGCGCAAGTGGCCAGTTTCGGTGCAGCTTTCGCCGCACTGGTCATCGTTGGATACCTCGTCGGGCTTCTGCCGGTCGCACCAATCGTGTCCGCCCTGACCGCCCTGGTCGCCGCCGCTGTGGCCGGCGCCCTCACCCACGACCGGGTCCGCGCCCGCCACCACCGCCGGTCCACACCCACGACCGGTGTGCCACGGACCATCCAGGCAGGGCATCTGCTGGCCGGGGACTGGATCATCAAACCCGCGCCGTCAGTGGGTGGCCACCCGTGGCCCCAGCCCACCACCGAATCCGCCGCCGCGGTGATCACCCACCACCGTGCTGCCCGCGTTGTCCAGGTCGCCCGCCTCGGCGTCACCGCCCAAATTCAGGTCATCACCACCGCGGGCACCCTCGTCCTGCCCGACCTCGCGCCCGTCGGCGTCGTCGAGATGGCTGACCCTGCCTTGGCCGATTTCACCTACCACCCACGCGGATAACCACCAGCGCCGCACACCCTCTCACCCTGGAGCAGGCACTCATGGACCACATCTACCTAGCAGTCACGGCGCTGACTGCCGTCGTTGCCCAGATCGCGTTCCTTCACGACGTCTGGCGCCTACGCGGCCGAGTGGGCAGCTACACCGTCTCGGCGATCGCGGTCCTGATCACAGCGATGTGCGCCTCCCTGTTGGATTCGGTGTGGGCCTCAGTCACCGCGCTTGTCGTCGGCGTCCTCACCGTGGCACTGGGCTTCTGGCTGGCATTCGGGCCTGACCCCCACACCGACGCAGACACCCCTACCGACATCCCTGTTCACGACTAGGGAGGGCACCATGAGCATGACCCTGACCGACACTGCGCCAACTCAACTGGGCGTCGAGTGTGACTGTGACTGCCACCGCGAGGACCGACACTGTGAACGTTGCTGCCTCGACCCCGACACCGGTTTCTGCGACGACTGCGCCTACTACCTCGAGCTGAGCCGCCACAGCCACACGGTGCGGGGCGGTGATCGACGGTGACCCAGTTGAGCCTGAACCTGCGCGCTCACGACTTACCGCCACGCTGGGACGGCGACCCGGTCGACTGGTCACCCTGGCAACCGATGCCCGCGCTGACCATCTGTCCGCCACCACGCACACAGGGGTGCGACAACTGCGGCTCGGCAACCCGGCCGCTCACCTGCCACGGCACCCGCACCATCGCCTACGGCCCCAACGTCATCCCCATCGGCCGCGACCGCCTCCGCGACCGCCACATTCACGCCCAGCTGGTCGTGCACCGCTGCCCGGACTGCCACCACGACACCGTCTTCGACCCCCACACCAACCAGTGGTGGGACCTCGACGACAGCGACTACCAAGACGCCGGCTCCTGGGAACCGACCACAAGCTCCGACACCCACCACGAGGAGTGACTGAGCATGCCCGGCGCCTACTGCCGCTACTGCGACCACCGATGCTTCGTTGGCCGTGTCCTGCCCGACACCAGCCGACGCCTGCACATGGCCACCTGCCCAGCCGGCAAAGCCCACGACCGCACCGTGTCTGGCTTCGACGCCGACACCGCCATCAACCCCTTCACCAACCCGCTGCCGCAGGATCAGCGTCGCTGCCGATGCGGACAACCCGCCACCGCCAACGCCTACGGGCACTCGTGCGATCAGTGGCCGTCGTGTGAAGGTCCGATGAGTGACCTCCCGCCAGCACAAAGGAGTCCGAAGAATGTCTGATCGCAACGTGGCCGGTACCTACGACCCAGAGATTCCGTCAGAGAAAGCCCAGTGGAAGTGGGACCGCGCAACTCTCGTGATCGGCGGAATTGTCGTCCCGGCTGCCGTCTATCTTGTTGCCCCCGTGATCACCCACGGCGAATTGGCGTGGCTGTTGACGTTCGCCGCGACTATCTGGTTCATCACCGGCGTAGTCACACTGTGGATCGCTGCCCGCCGACGCCACACCACACTTGCCCGCCGAGCGATGGCAGACATGAAAGCGGCGGAACGAACGATCAAGCGGCAGTAGAGGAGGTCTGCACCTATGGCGGTCTACGTCGACGACATGCGCCGGCATGCCACCGTGGGCAACCTCCGCGCCCGGTGGTCGCATCTGATGGCCGACACCGACGACGAGCTCCACGCCTTCGCCGCCCGGTTGGGCCTGCGCCGATCCTGGGCGCAATACCCGGGCACCCCGAAGTCTCACTACGACCTCACCGACTCCGTCCGCCGGCGAGCCCTGAGCCTGGACGCCATACCCATCGGCTACGGCAGCGAAGAATCAGTAGCGCTGATCCGCCGCAGACGCGCCGCGATGGCAGCGGTGCAAGACATCAACCCCCGGGCGCGCGCCGAACTCGAGGCCGCGCGAGCGCAGTGGTTCACCGTCCTGCCCTGCACCCAACCGCCGGCACTC
The DNA here is from genome assembly GCF_041103195.1 of Gordonia sp. ABKF26. Classification (NCBI taxonomy): domain Bacteria; kingdom Bacillati; phylum Actinomycetota; class Actinomycetes; order Mycobacteriales; family Gordoniaceae; genus Gordonia; species Gordonia sp. ABKF26. Next base: position 26,521 of record NZ_JBGCVZ010000006.1, on the reverse strand, counting down.
TCACCGCACTGCGCTGACGCCGGCCACGTGGGCTGCTGGCACGGCCATGCTCGGCCGAGCTACGTCAGCGTGCGTCACGCCGCCGCGCGCCGCCAGCACGGCCCCCGCGGGTACGTCGCCACCTTCCGGACAGGGTGGTCGCGCTATACCGAGACCACCTCGGCTCGCATCGTCATCCCCGCTGACCACTACACGTGCGAATGCAGCTGCCACACCGACGGATACGTCGGACAGCAGCTCGACCTCTTCGTTGAGATGCGTTGGACGTAAGCCAACCTCCCACTCGCTGCCGCATCTGATGTCGGTGGCGCTGCTTACTTCTTCAACAGGTTCATTGCACAGTTTCGGAACGGTGATGCACTGCGCATCGGGACGTGTCTTATATCGTTCGCATATGTCCACTGGCGGTTTGGAAGACTTTGAGCCGGCACGGCTGAAGCTGCTCCGCGAACGGTCGGGATTGACCCGCGCTGATATCGCTGTGCGGTGCCAAGTGACGCTCGGCACCGCCCGTAGTTGGGAGGTCGGCCGCAGCGTGCCTTCCGAGGTCAATGCGCTGCGTCTAGCTGAGGCTCTCAGCATTCATCCTGCTGACCTGACGAACACTCCACGTAACCAGCCCACGCTGCGCCAGCTGCGGCAATGGCGGGGCCTGCGGGGTGAGGATGCCGCCAACAACGCCGGAATCGGCACCACCCCGTTGTACAACGCTGAAACCTACATCTCCCCCATTCCCGAACACATCCGCTCAGCGCTCGCCGAAGCGTATGGCGTCACGGAGAACCAGATCACCGCGGCGTGGAAGCGCGGACGCAAGCTACGGTTCGGCGACGTCGAGTGAGGCGCGCTGGTTCGGGGAACAGCGACGTCGTCGCCGTGGAACGATCCTGTTGTTGCACCATAGAGGCATGACTTCTTCGTCGATCCCTGTCTCCGAGTACACAGCCGGGGGCCACGTCACTCCTGATCAGAACCCGTTAGTGCGTCAGATAGCTGGCGGCCGGATCATCAAAATGTCGGTGGGCGGCGCAGACAACAACGTGTACCTGCTGCAATGCGCAGCTACGGGAAAGGCGTTGCTAATTGATGCCGCCAATGACGCCGAGCGAATCGTCGAGCTGGTACGCCAGGAGTGTCCCGCCGGACTGGAGCTTGTAGCAACCACTCATGAGCACATCGACCACTGGTGGGCGTTGCCGGACGTCGTCAAAGCGCTCTCCTGTGCGACGGCTGCGTCGAGCGCTGCGGCCTCCGAGCTGCCGGTCACTCCCGATCGCACTGTTGCCTCAGGTGACACCATACGAATCGGCGAGTTGCCCCCTGCAACAGTGATCGAGGCGCGCGGTCATACGCCCGGTTCCATCATCTTGGCTTTCACCGACGCGTCGGGGCAGAGTCACCTCTTCACCGGCGATTCGTTGTTCCCTGGGGGCCTCGGTAAGACCGCCGACGCTGCGGCTTTCGCGAGTCTCTTTGCCGACGTCACCACGCAGGTATTCGATCGATATCCCGACAACGCGATTGTCTACCCCGGCCATGGTGACGACACCACTCTTGGTGACGAGCGACCTCACCTCGAGGACTGGCGGTCCCGAGGATGGTGAACGCTGCGGGGTCGGCCGCTGGTGACTGGACAGAGGGCATCAGCGCAACGGCAGTGCTGACCGCCAAGATGCGCGCCCTGGAGCTCGAGTCCGAGAATCCACTCGTAACTGATCTCGCCGCGGCGCACCTGGTGGCCGCGTCAGGTCTTGAGATGGGCGCAGTAAGCCTCTCTGAAGTGACTGGTCAACGGCTCTTTGAGTCGAACGTCGTGCGTACTTGGTGGCTCGATGAACAGATCGGGAGCGTGTTGTACAGCGCCGTCCAGCCTCGTCAGGTGGTCATCTTGGCTGCTGGTCTCGACAGTCGTGTGACTCGACTTTCATTCCCCGCGGGCACCATAGTCTTCGAGATCGATCTCCCACAGATTTCCATGTTCAAATCGACGGTCTTCGCCGAGGAACCATCGATCGAGCTTGCCGCGACCTGGCGGCAGGTCACCGCTTCAATCACTGAACCCGGCTGGTCTGACCAACTTGTCAAGGCCGGCTTCGATCGAGCGGAACCGACGATCTGGGTAGCTGAGGGCATTCTGTTCTACCTCAGCGATGCCGAGACTTCCTCGGTCCTCTCTACCGTCAGCGGATTGAGCGCGTCGGGCAGCACACTCTTGGTGGCCCACTTCGGGCCAGGATCGAGATCGGATGCACAGACCCGCGAGATGAACTCAACAGCAACACAATCGGGGTATGGCTTTCAATCCGTCGTCGAAGACCCAGCGAGCTGGCTTGGCGACTACGGATGGACAACCGACGCTACGACCATCGCGCGAGTAGCTGAGAGTTTGGGCCGCAGCATCGATTACGGAGAGCCGGAGCGCGCTGGCGCTGAGGTCACCTGGCTCATCCGAGCCGACCGGTGAGGTCTACTCACACCTGCGTGGCGTCAGCAATGTCGCTCAGTTCCACCTGCAAGTTGTAAGCAGTCAGAGGGTCTTTGGCTGCTCTCCAGAGGTGAAGTCGGTTGCTACTCGGGATCGCAACTCCTGGAAGGGCGAATTGTGGATTTGAGTGTCGCGCGCGCTCCCACTGCGCAGCCGAGCGACGCAGTGTGCGATACCGGCGATACCGGCGTGGAAGTTGGTTCACCGGATAAACCAGCAAGGTCGCTCCAGCCGACACGACGATGAGAAGTACCAAGGCGAGTGATATCGATGGTGCGTGATCGAGGTACCAGTTGCGGGTGTTGTCATCGGAGGCGTTCTCGACGATGAGATTGAGCATCTTGTTGCCGATGTAGAGGGCTGCCGAAGCTGCGGTGGCGGCCCAACCGAGCAGTGTGAGGCCGAACGGGCCTGTCAGCGGAACGATGGTCAAGGCATTGAGGGCCAGAACCAGGTTGACGACCGCTGCTGTGGCGATGACACCGAGGAAGATGCTCCAGTACGCCCAGGTCGACATGGACCACGGTTGGGGAATGCCGTCGGTGATGTAGGAAGTCGGCCCGCTTCGTGGAATCGGTGACCACAAGAACGTGGCCACCATCGCGACGATTATTGCCAACTCCGCCAGCAACCCGCGTCGCCAGGACGGCTGGTAGCCGGTGAGGCTGAGCATGAACACCACGGCCGGCACAGACACCAAGGCTCCCAACGTCATACCCACCAGGGTCATGAGATTGTGCTGCCCAGTGAGGGCATAGAGCACCGTTTCGCCGAAGCTGTCGGCGATTTCGGGTGTGCGAGCAAGCTTCGCAAGGGCGATGAGCGCAGCCACCTGGGTGAATGCCCACCAGCTTGGCGAAGCGTTCGGCGGGACATTGCACATGCGGTAGAGGACCAGCAGCAGCAGAGAACCGCACAACGCGATCGTGACGACGAGTGCCATCGTCTACTGCCAGCCGAAGACCCGGGAGGCCTGAACAAGCATCCTGCGTTGGGTGGGCGTGGCGTGGTCAGGGACAAGCACGTCCCGGTATTGATCCGCTTTGGAGATGAGCAGCCGGGCAAACCATTCAGCCTGTTGCTCGAAGGGATGCTCGTAGTTGCATCTGGCCAGCGGTGAGCACGGGCGTGAGGAACGAACTGGTGACAACTGATCGTTAGTGCCGGGAGGCGCTGACGGGGAGGATGTCATCATGCCCGGCCCCTATCCCAGAGAGTTCCGCGAGGACGTCGTTGCGGTTGCTCGCAGCCGCGAGAGCGGCGTCACCATCAAACAGATCGCCGCCGACTTCGGTATCAGCGAAGCGACGTTGCAGAACTGGCTCCGTCAAGCCGACGTCGAAGACGGTAACCGTCCCGGCCAGACCGCCGCGGACGCCGCCGAGGCGCGGGAGTTGAAGAAGCGGATCCGGTTGCTCGAGCAGGAGAACGAGGTCCTCCGCCGTGCGGCGGCGTATCTGTCGCAGGCGAACCTGCGGCTTGGTGGCTCCCCAAAATGACGTACCCGCTCGTATCTGAGCTCGCCGACGCGGGGATCCCCGTGACGGTGTCGTGCCGGGTTCTCAAGCTCGCCCGCCAGCCCTACTACCGGTGGCGCAACGACCCCGTCCGGGACGCGGACGTGCTCCGCGCATATCGGATCAACGCGCTGCATGATGCGCACCACGAGGACCCGACGTTCGGCTACCGATACCTCGCCGACGAGGCCCGCCGAGCGGGGTGGCGGATGAGCCGGCGGACGGCGTGGAAGCTGTGCTCGCAGGCGGGGATTCTCTCGTCCGCGCAACGCCGGCGACGCGGGAAGGGGAAGAAGGCCGGGCCGCCCGTGTTCGACGACCACGTCCAGCGCGTGTTCCGCGCCGATGCACCGAACCGGCTCTGGCTCACGGACATCACGGAGCACTGGACGAGCGAAGGCAAGCTCTACTGCTGCGCGATCAAGGACGTGTTCTCCAACCGAATCGTCGGGTACTCGATCTCAGATCGGATGACCGCGAAACTCGCCGTAGACGCCGTCCGAAATGCTGTCGCGCGCCGCGGTGAGGTCGCCGGCTGCATCCTGCACGCCGACAGGGGCAGCCAGTTCCGCAGCCGCGCGATGGCCCGCGAGTTGCGCCGCCACGACATGGTCGGATCGATGGGAAGAGTCGGCGCTGCGGGGGACAACGCGGCCATGGAGTCGTTCTGGTCACTGCTGCAAACGAACGTCCTCAACCAGCAGCGGTGGGCGACCCGGCAGGAGCTGCGACTCGCCATCGTCGTTTGGATCGAGCGGAAGTATCACCGCCAGCGCGCCCAGGACACCCTCGGCGGCTTGACGCCCATCGAGTTCGAAGCCAAGCTAGCCGAGCCGCTCACACTCGCGGCCTAAACCGAACCTGTCACCAGTTCGTTCCTCACGCCCCACTGCATTGATGCAACGTGCAATTTGAGGACTTCCCTGGGGACGCGCGGAAAGATCTCTTTGAGATAGTCGGCACGCTCGTCGTCGGTCAGGGTATGAGCCAGCAGGATGTGCCCCAGTTCGTGCGAAATTGAGATCTCGCGCTGGACGTCGGTCAGCTGGTCGCGGATATAGACATAGTCGGCGTGAGGCTTCGGGAACCAGGCGGCCGAACAGTGCTTGGCCAGATCATCAGGCAGGCGGCGCAGAGCGATCGGCCTCCCTCGGCTCAGAGAGACCTTCGCTACCAGCGACTCGATGGTCCAGGGACGGAAGAACGGCAGCGATTCGACAACGTCGTACGCGGCGCGGTAATTGGGATCGTCACGAAGCGAGGTCACCAAGACTGTCCATCGCCTCCGGAGATAGTGGCTTGCTAGAAGCTCTCAGCGCGACGAGTCCTGTCTCATTCGCCGCAAGACTCCACACGGTCCTTGCCTGGAGTGCAATTGGTCCGTACTTCTCGACGTCGTCAGAGATCATGATGTCCACCGAGTCGGGTTCGCCCCACCCCAGGACTTCGGCGAGAGCTTGTCGATGCACCTCGCTCGGGGTTTGTCGTCCGTCGAGCCACGACTGGACGGTTCTGGGGGCCATAGCCTCGCCAAGGTGCTCGCCTAGCCGATTGGCCAAGACCTTGGCGGAATCATCTGCCAAGGTCTTGTTCGCCACCGCTAGCTGGATCAAGAGCTGCAACCGGTCGGCAAAGCTCATCGGTGCGTTCACAGGGATCACTCCTCGAGGAATGTCGTTAGTTCGTCGTGCGGAGCATTATATCTTTGCGTTTTGCAGCCAATCGGGCCTCGAAACTCGGCACGAGGTGGTGCGCATCGCTTGGCAAAACGAGTCCTGCCAGCCAGCGTCGATACAGCTGCTCGATTCGCGTGCCGTGGTCTTCGGCTAGCGGGGCGGTCAGGTGAGGCCGGAAGGTCACTCCGATCGCTGGCGGTATCTCTGAACCTGGGCCGCCCACGCGTTCGAGTACCTCGGTGACGTAGACCGCGGTCAGTCGCTGAACAGCGTGGCGGAGGCCGGAGCTGAATTCGGATTCGGGCTGTTCAGAGAGCAGACGGTCAGCTGCGCGTACCACGTCGTGAATAAGGTCGACTGGCATCGCTACGGTCGCGAACGACAGGCTGTTCTCCAGGCTCGGCCGGGACACCTCTTCGCGCCGCGCCGCCGAGGTACCAGCATGGAGGGTGCTCGCCGCTGTTCCTTCCGGCCACCGCAGACCTTTGTCGATCTTCTGCAGGGTCGTGGGGCGGGGCGGCGCGGTATCAGGCGTAGGGGCCTCGATACGCGCCAAGGTGGTATCGGCCGGCCCGCCGTTTTCGTGCACCTGTAGACGCGTCAAGCCCAACGTGCGTCGGCGTTCACTCACCGCACTCGCCAGTCTCTGCAATTCCTGTGGCACCTGTGGCCCATCCGCCATAAGTGGAACCGTATCGGATTGACCTAACCACTGTGTGGCCCCCACAGGCGGAAGCGTGTCATGAAAACGAGGATGAAGCCTCATAAGCCACGCAAGATCCACACTTTCCATAGTTTTGTAGTGTAGATGACCCTCACTGCGCCGTGCGTGTAACGGTTGTGTACTGAGAAAAAGTGACTTAGTGTGATGCTCGCATGGACCAGAGTTGCTGACTACTAGACACTAGGGCGACACAAGTGGGTGATAAGGACACGTAACTCCCCTGCACGTCCGCTCAGCCAGGCAATTTTGAAGCCACGCAGAAAAGTTGTTTCGCGTCGCACTCGAAGCGACACCACCAGATCCATCACACGCCTTGGGGGCCACTCACATGACCCGACACAGATTCGACAGCGCTACTACATCGTTAGCCGTGCTCTCGGTTGCAGCGCCAGCACCACAGCCAGGGACACTTGACTGGACTACTCCACTCACCGTGGCAGAGTTCCCGCACATGGTTCTGGCGGTAGCTGGGACTGTGCACACTCCTCGGGGCCAGGAGCTGTCCGCTGACAGCGCGTTTGCCACGGGAGTGGCATTGCTCGCTGCGGCTTGGTGGGCGGGGTTCCGCAGCGCCAGTCAATTCACCGAGGCCGAGCATGCTGATGTGGTGGTTCTGCCGGCACCGGCAACACCCGCTTGGGGAGACCCCGGGTATCTCTACTTCTTCTTTCCCGGCAGCTACGTTGCCGTCCGACCTGAGACGGGCACCGTAATCGTCGGAGACGGCACCACGTTGACCGCCCCCCTGGCGTGGGCCGAAGGCGCGGCGACAGTGGCGGCTGCACGCTTCGTCGCCAACTCTGATGAGGCGGTAGTGGCGTGAACGCCGATCACCGCCGCGTCGGCGGCTGGGCAGACCTCGCAGCGGAGATTCTCGATACCGATCCCTCGCCGCGTGACTGGATCGGCGATGCTATCTGCGCGCAGACCGATCCCGACATCTTCTTTCCCAACAAAGGACAGTCGACTGCCGCCGCCACCCTTGTGTGCCAGGCATGTCCAGTCAAGACCGCCTGCGCGCAGTGGGCCGCGGATGCTGGTGAGCGATACGGCGTGTGGGGCGGTATCAACACCCGCGCCCGTGATTCCGTCATTGTGGCCGAGGTCGGGGCGAAGGCGAGCTGATGATCAGCGAACAGCCGACACCATGCGCCGGGCAACCCGAGCAGTGGGACCTCGACGTTCTCGTCCACTCCCCCGCATCAGCCCATCAGTCCCTGGTGGCATGCCTGCGTTGTCCGGCCCTGCAGGCATGCCGTCAAGACCTCGCCGTCAGCGGTGTCGCGCCCCGCGGACTGATCTGGGCAGCTGACGCCTACGGCGACGACGGCGAACGTATCCCTGTCCACGCACTCCTGGCGTATCTACGGCGACGCCCGCGCAGATGCGAGAGCGCACCATCTGGCAAGCCCACCGCAGGAGCTGCCGCATGACTCGCCCATCGCCCGAGCCGAGGTTGGCAACCCGTGGCGCGCCTCCACTGTCGAAGGTCACGAACGTGAAACGATCACGCTTGGACCCATGTCTACACCCGGCGAGGAGGCCTCTGTCATGTAGCGGACAACACGCGAATGTCTTGCGTAGCAATCGTTTTGCCCGTAGCCGGGCGGAATGGGAGCCGCCGTAGGACTACAGCGGAAGAAATAACTACACAGTGACGGAGATACCGGTCCCCCCGAAGGGGAGTACACGGATTTTCGAGTGGGGAGCGAAGTTTGGCCGCTTCGCTTCACCCCGAGAACTGGTTCGGAATCTAGTTAGCGCTAGACCCCGGGAGCCTCCCTAAACGGAAGGAATTGCCGCCTCAGGCACTTCTGATGGTAAAGCACACCCTCGATACGGGCAACAACCCCGCTCGTGTCGCATCTTTCGCACATCTCGCGCGAACATTTCCCCAGGTCACAACGCTTGTTGTGGCGTTGGGTGAGTGTGGCGTGGGAACGCTCCGACCACCGTTGCGGTGACTGTCGGGGCGAACGCCCCTACCAGCGTTGCCTTCGACACCCTCCACATAGCTGCAACAGCGTTCGCGGCGACGGGCGGGAATGACCGTTCAGCACGTTTGGACGGGGGCGCACACACCACACCTCGCGCGGCGATCGGCCGCGCCGAGCGCGTGATTGCTGGCATCCTCGCGCGCTGCCACACACTGAGCCTGGCCCAGCTGATCGCGGCCGTCGACGAACCGGCTGCGGCGGTGATCGACGCCGTGCTCGAGCTGGTCGATACCGGTTCGGCTGATCTGTGGCGCCACCGGGTTGATGGCCACCTGGTGGTCGGCGCGTTGACGACTGCGGCGACAGGCCCGCGGCGATGACCGCCGCGTTGTCCGCGCCTGACGCCTACCTCGCGGCACCGGCAGACCTGGAGACCCCGGAAAGCGTTGCGTCACAAGCGTGTGTGCTGTCGGCGTGGGCGCCGTTGAGCCAATTGCTGACCGGCGCCGACATCCCGGTGCGGGTCTTGGGCCGTTCCGACGTCGACAACGAGCCGGTCCCAATCGCTGCCGGCTCGCTGAATGACATGTACGCCGTGCTCGACGACCGCAGCGACACCGCGGCGCTGGTCGCTCCGTTGCGACCAGATCTGGTGGTGGTCGACCTCGACGGTTGCGCCGGGCAGGTCCTGCCGCTGTTGCGTGATGCTGCCGCCGCAACCGGCGGGGTCCTGGTGTATCGGGCCACTTCTGGATCAGCCGACTCAGAGCATGCGGCGTGGGCGTTCCCTACCAGCCACGGGTGGGCAGCGTTTGTCGATGCGATCGCTGCGGTGCGTTCGTGGGCGGGCCTGGATGCGCGGGCGGTGGATGTGATTGCTGGCGGCCGCGGGGTACGCCTTCCTGGGTCGGCGTCGTTGAAAGCCGCTGGCGGCCGCTGCGTACCGCTGGACCTCGACGACGACACCCACGACACGCTCCCCTGCGGCGGCGAGGACCAGGCAGCCCGGGACACGGCGGTCGCTGGCCTGTCCCCTGCCGAGGCACTGCGTCAAACAGCAGCAGCGCTGGCCAGTGTGCCCGTCATCTACACCCCGCCTCTATCAACCGCCTCCCCCGCGGACAACTCCCCTGCCGATGTGGTCGCCACCCAATGGCGGCCGCGCAAATCGTTCACCCCCGATCAACGTGCCGCACTCGAGGCGCGCCCGACCGCCGGTGAACGCTCGGAGGCAGCTGTCGCAGCGTTCCGCGCTCTGTGGGAGGCCAATATCCGGGACTGGGCGGCGGCTCAAGAGTTCTTCGATCTGCCGGTATTCGCCAAATACCGCGAGCGCCGCGACCGGGGGCAGGTGTTCTTCCAGGCCCAGCTTGACCGATGGGCGACTTTCCGCGGTGATGTCGATCCGGCCGATCAGGCTGTATGTGACCAGTGGCTCGTCCGCGCTGGCAGCTGGATCGATCATCCTCACCTCGAGGCCGCTCTGCACGCGCTGGTCCGTCACCGCTTCACCGATGGCCGGGGTCTGCACTCGCGGCCGATCTCATGTCGAGACCTCGCACAGTGGTTACACGCCGGCATCACTGCCCGCACCGCCTCCCGGTATCTCCAAGAACTTACTGCCAAGGGCGTTCTGGACTGTGTGCGTAGATCTGGCTATGACACCGACCCCACCAACGCTCACCACTACACACTGCGCACCCCAGGAACAGAGGTACAGGACCTTTACCCGGGGGGTTTGGCTCATGACAGGACACCCCCACCCAGCGCACTCCCCCTCCATCCCTTGTGGTCGGTGCTAGGGCAGCGCTGTCGGCAGCTCTACCAGGCCCTCACACCCGCCACCCCCTCCCCGACTGCGGTGCTAGCAACCCAATGCGGCCTCCCCACCGGCGATCACACCTCCGGTGCCCTAGCGATGCTGCACCGCCTCCACACTGCGGGCCTGATCACCCGAGTTGGCAGGGGGCGCGGCACCACCTGGACCCGAACCGGTCTGGACCTCGACGAAGTCGCCACCACACTGGGCGCCCCCGAACGAGCGACCGCGGCGGCGGCCGTGACCGCAGCGGAGCGACGCGCCTGGCACGCCCCTGACCAGGAACAACGACGCCGCGCGCTCGCCGCGCTGACCGAGCTGCGCCGGACGTGCGACGAGATCACCACCACCTACCCCGACCTCGCGCCCAAGTCCACCCCGCCAGCGACGACACCGCCCGACCCCAGCCCCAGGCCCACAGCTGGAGGCCGGCAACTCATGCGTGCAGCACGCACCGCACTGACCGACCGCATCGCCAACGCCCTCACCCACCGGCCAGCACACACCCCCACAGATTCATCGAGAAAGGACAACCCGCCCATGCCAGCGACCAACAGTCCACACCGAGACCACCACCCACCGCAGCGACGGCGCACTAGCGTCTCCCGGGCCATTACCCCAGCGCCGTGGATATGCGTCACCGACGCCAAGACGTTCGCTCGTCACCTCCAGGCCGGACGTCGACGAATAGAGGTACGCCGTACCGTCCTCGACCCACCCCAAGACGGACTGATCGCCCTCGGCGACATCCCCGACGGAGTCCAGGTCCGCATCACCGGCTGCGCAGCCGTGCTGGTCACCGGCGGCGCCGTCCACGCCACCGACACCGCCCACGTCGAAGCACACGGCACCACCACCGTTCACACCTACGGCCGGGCCACCGCCATCGGATTCGACACCACCACCCTCACCGGACACCACCGCAGCCAACTGCAACTCTGCGACCGCGCTCGAGCGGCCGGCACCGATCAGACCAGCATCATCGCCTGGGACCCCGAACCGGCCATCAACGCCGGCGACCACACCCGCGTCATCATCGCCGGCCCCAAACTCGTCCCCACCGCCGATCTTCACCTGCACGGCGACGCCCAGCTCTACTCACCAGTCCCCTGCACCCCCACCGGACCTGCCCGCAGCCACATCACCCACACCGTCGACCCCTTCGCCGCCGCCGGCATCGAACCCACCACCCACTAGAAACGGAGCACACCAATGACCATCACCGTCTACACCAAACCCGCCTGCGTCCAGTGCAACGCCACCTACAAAGCCCTCGACAAGCAAGGCCTCGACTACCAGATCGTCGACATCACCCAAGACGACGCCGCACGCGACCACATCATGGCCCTCGGCTACCTCCAAGCCCCCGTCGTCATCGTCGACGACACCGAGCACTGGTCAGGGTTCCGCCCCGACCGCGTGAAAGCCCTCGCCAAAGAAGCATCGTTGTCGTCAGTTGCATCATAAGGGCGATGTGACCATGACTGTTGTGGCTGGTGAGGGGGCAAGGATGGTGCGGCGACCTCCGTTGTCCCAATGTTGGCCAGCGTGGCAGACTCGGTGCATCAATGTTGCATCTGATACAACATTGTCTATGGGTGCTGACAACGGTGGCGCCGGCCGGGTGTGGTCGTCGCATGGGGTGGTCCATCTCGATCCGAAACCGGCGGTGTTCGACGCGATGCTGACAGGCTGGGAACGCCAGCAGCGAGCGAGGTTTCTGCGTGAGTCGACGATCGGCAATAGGACCCGGCTGGTCCGGAGGTTTGCAGAGTTCACCAATCTGTATCCGTGGCAGTGGACCCCAGCTGAGGGCGAGGCGTGGATCAGCGCATTGCGGTCCGGGCCGAAACCGCTGCGGCTGTCGACGTTACGGAGCTACGAGGTTGAGTTGAAGATGTTCGGCGAGTACCTGCGCGATCCACGAAACGGGTGGGTGCAGGAGTGTTCTGAACTGTTCGGAACCGTGCCGCAGGAGGTCTTCCACGACGACAACTCGATTGTCCATGTCGGCGAGTACGAGGGCGATCCGGGCCGGCGACCGTTGACCTATGACGAGGTGCAGACGCTGTTCGACACCGCTGATGCCCGGGTCGACCGGATCCACGCTCTGCACCGCAAGGGTGTGCTCTCGGCGATGCGTGACGCGGCCCTGCTCAAGTTCTGTTACGCCTATGGCCTGCGACGCCGTGAAGCCGCTCTCTGCGATCTGGTAGACCTGCGCTCCAACCCGAAACTCCCACAGTTCGGCCGATTCGGATCGGTCACCGTGCGCCACGGCAAAGCCAGTCGTGGCGGGCCGAGTAAACGGCGCAGTGTGCTCACCGTGCCGGAGATGGGTTGGATCACAGAAGTTTTGGAACACTACATCGACGAAGTCCGGCCCCAGCTGGGCAACGGACGGGCACCTGGTTTGTGGCTGACTGAACGGGGCACCCGGATCAGCACCCGCGCGACCGGCGCGGTGTTCGCCAAGACGCGCGATGCCGCAGGCCTGGACCCGCTACTGCAGCTGCACTGCCTGCGCCATTCCTACGTCACCCACCTGGTGGAGTTCGACTACCCCGAGCGGTTCATCCAAGAGCAGGTCGGTCACTCGTTCTCCGCGACCACCGCGGTCTACATCGGGGTGTCCAACGAGTACCGCAATCGGCTACTGACCCGTGCGGTCGCCGCCCGCTACGGTTCGGCTCTGCAGGGAGATTAGTCATGAAACACCTGGACTACCACTGGCATCTGCGCGCGAAGATGGCTGCCCAGGGCATGTTCGCGACCACCGATCTGCAACCGCACCTCGCCGAACGTGGCATCACACTTTCCCGTGAACAGGTCTACCGCCTGGTGACCGGCCACCCCCAGCGGATGAGCATGGACACCCTGATCGCGCTGTGCGACATCCTCGACTGCACCCCCAACGACCTCATCGAACCTGCCATCACCGAAACCGCCACAGCCACCAAGGCCGCGGCGGCCGGGCGGCGTGCTATCCGAGCAACGGCACCCCGACGACGCACCACCATCACCCGACCCACCGAGACTCCAGAATGAGCGCCCCTGCACCGCAGCACAACTGCGATAAGTGCGGTCGACGCGCCGCACGGGTCACCCGCACCGATGATGGCGGGCTATGCCGATCCTGCTACCGCCGCGACCCCCGCCGATTCGAAGACTGCGCCCAGTGTGGCCGCCTGCGTTACCCATCGAAGCGCACCCCCGCCGGTTCAGCGCTGTGCAGCAACTGCGCTCGGCCCAAACACCTGTGCGTGTCCTGCGGCCGACTCGATCATGCCAAGAAGACCACCGACCGCGGACCACTATGCCAACGCTGTTACACCCCACCTCACCGCATCTGCGGGCAATGCGGTGAGCGCCGGCCCGTCGCAGCCCGATCCCAAGACGGCATCGACAACCTGTGTAAGAGCTGTTTCGTTGCGCCCTTGCACACCTGCGGAGTGTGCACCCTGCAACGCCCGGTGCACACCCACTGGCCCGTGGGCCCAGTCTGCCTGCCCTGCTACAAACGGGAACTCCGCAACCCCGCCCCCTGCGCCCGATGCGGCCACACCAAAGTCCTCACCGCACAACTGGACAACCAACGAATCTGCGGGCCGTGTGCCGGGACACGAGACTATCTGTGCCGACACTGCGGAACCGCTGGGCCACACCACTTCACCGCAGCCTGCCTGCCCTGTTCGATCACCCGACTGGTCACCGATCTACTCGCCACCGATCATCCAGACCTCACGCGGCTACCTCAACTACTGAGCGAACGAGGTGATCCGGCCTCCACCATGCGGTGGCTGATGCGACCACACACTCGCACGTGGCTGACCCAGCTGGGCAACCGCGCACAACACACCGAGCTCACCCACGCCGATGTGGACGCGCTCCCGCCCAGTCAGGGCCGTCACTTCCTGCGCGCCCTCCTCGTCGAGACCGGCATCCTCACACACCGAGACGAACACATCGAACGACTCGGCACCTGGCTGACCGAAACCGCCGACACACTCCCCCACCACCACCGAACACTGATCGTGGCCTACGGCCACTGGTCAGTCCTACGAGCAGCACGCCGCCGCGCACACCGCGGCCACACATTCACCACCTACGCCGACGCAGCAGCACGCGAACAGATCAGGACCGCTATCCGATTTGAAACGCCCCGGGTTTGTCGGAGGCTCTCGAATCTGTGAAGGATGGAGAGCATGGCAGCACCACGGAAGTACAGCGTTGAGCTGAAGGAGCGGGCGACGCGGATGGCGGTGGAAGCCCGCAAGGACCCAGCCACGCGACCAGGGGCGCTCAAACGGATCGGCGATCAACTCGGTGTGCACCCGGAGGCGCTTCGCACCTGGGTCAAGCAGGCCGAGATCGATGGCGGGGACCGCCCGGGGACCACGACCAGCGAGGCTGAGCGGATCGCGCAGCTGGAACGGGAGAACCGGGAGTTGCGGCGGGCGAACACCATCTTGAAGCAGGCATCAGCTTTCTTTGCGGCGGAGATCGACCGCCCACAGCGTTGATCGTGGAGTTCGTCGCCGCTTTCCGCGACGAACACGGAGTCGATCCGATCTGCGCGGCCCTGCGCGACACGGCCGCCCAGATCGCTCCGTCCACAGTCCGAGCCCATCTGAGCTCTCGACGAGTCGAGGCGCCACGGGTGGTCCGTGACCGCGAGATCCTCGGTGAGATCCGCACCGTGCATGCCGACAATCTCGGCGTCTACGGTGCCCGCAAAGTCCACGCCGAACTACACAGGAAGGGTATCGGCGTGGCCCGGTGCACCGTCGAGCGGTTGATGAAAGCTGATGGGCTGCAGGGGATAACGAGATCCAAGACGCGGAAGACCACGCACAGCGAGGGGGCCGAAACTCCGCAGCCGGCCGATCGTGTCGAACGGCAGTTCACCGCGGCGGCGCCCAACGCGCTGTGGGTGGCGGACCTGACCTACATCCGCACACACTCGGGGTGGGTGTATGCCGCGTTCATCCTCGACGTCTTCTCAAGGATGGTCGTGGGCTGGCAGGTCTCGACCACCATGCACACCGACCTCGCGCTCGACGCCTTGGATATGGGGTTGTGGGCGCGGTCGCGTGCCGGCCAGGGCGTGGCCGGGCTGATTCACCACTCCGACCGCGGAGTGCAGTATCGAGCCATCCGCTACACCGAACGTCTCGCCGAAGCAGACGCAGTGACTTCTGTTGGCTCCAAGGGTGATTCGTACGACAACGCGATGGCTGAGGCGTTCAACTCGCTGTTCAAAGCCGAATGCATCCGTAACCCCGTCATGCGCCCGCGAGGTGGCTGGGGCGGTGTCGGCGAGGTCGAGATCGCCGTCGCCGAGTACATCGACTGGTTCAATCACCGCCGCCTGCACGGCGAGATCGGGCACGTCCCACCCGTCGAGTACGAGACCACCTACTGGTCGACCCACACAGTCACCAGCTACCGTGAGAACCCGGTCCCGGCAGTCGCTGGAACCAAGTAAACGAGCCCCCAGCAAACCCGGGGCGATTCAATTCCTGGCACACCTCGGCGATCTCGGCATCGCGATCAGCAATCTCACCCAACCCATCACCGAGGCATGGACTGCCGGCAACCGCGACCGCACCCGCAGACTCGCCGCGTTCATCGCCTGGCTTGAACGCCGAGACATCGTCACCGACATCATCATCGGCACACCACCTACCGGTCATAGCGCCGATATCGCCGCCGCCGACGATCACACACGCCTCATCACGTCACTGGTCAACGGCTCCCCGACCTCCGACCTCGCCACCCGAGTCGCCGGTCTGCTGGTCCTGCTCTACGGCGCCTACATCAGCAGAATCCACCAACTCACCACCGCGGACATCACCATCACCGCGACGACCACCCAGCTACGCCTGGCCACACACCCCATCGGCCTACCCATACCCGTCGCCGCGCTGCTGCACCAACTCGCCGCAGCAACCGAAAACGACGCCCGCACAACAACACCAGACCGATCCGGCCACTACCTATTCCCCGGCGCCCGGCCCCACCACCCCATGCATCCGACCACCCTGCACCGCAAGCTCGCCGCGATAGGCATCACCAAAGCCCACCGCAACCACGCCCTAGCCACCCTGACCAGCGAGCTACCAGCCGCCGTCGTAGCCACCCAACTCGGATTGCACATCAACACCACGACCAACTGGGCCACAATCTCCAAACGCGACAACGCCGAGTACCTCCTCGCCCGCCAACCATGACCACCAACCAGAAAGGCCAAGACCATGAATAACGACCACCCAAACAATGACCTTCCACCAGTTAAACAGGCCGCATAGGAACATGCATGCACGCATGCATGCATGCTTGCGTGTGCCCGTGGCCTGGCGCGGTACGTGCTCAGCGAACTCAAAGTACTTACATACATGTAGCCATGCAGGTAGGTGTGTGTGCATGTTGACTCGGGCCCCTGGGTGATGGGCTCGCATCTATGTATGTACCTATAAATGAATGCATACATGTATGCAAACAATTAGCTATGCAGGGTTGCTGGTGAGTATGCAAGCAAACTTGCGTGCGAGTGGTCAGTCAGGTATACATGCAGCTATGGCGAAACCGCACGTACTTGCTGTTGCTATGCAAAAGGGTGGAGTGGGAAAGACCACGACCGCGATCAACCTGTCTTACGAGTTTCACCAGGCGGGACTGAGAACGTTGTTGATCGACTTGGACCCCCAAGCGAACGCAACCGACGGCTTCGGGATCGTCCTCGCTGACGACGACGGAACGTTGTTTGAAGCGCTGACGTCGGTTCGTGACGAGCGAATGCCCCTCACTGATGTCATCAAGCCTTCGGAATTCGGTATCGACGTTGCTCCGGCCGACGACAGTATGTACAAGCTCGACGAGTCAGGACTGGGACCAGGAGGGGAGAACCGCCTCCGTGTGTCACTCGAAGCCGTTGCTGACGAATATGACGTGGTGGTTATCGACTGCCGCCCCTCACTGGGGCCGCTGACCATTTCTGCGTTGGCCGCTGCCGACGACGTCATCGCCGTGGTCTCACCCGGGGGGCCGGACGAGCTCAAGGGTTTGACCAAGCTCGCCGAGACTGTCTATGAAGCTCAGGACCTACTCAATCCCAACGTCGACATTCGTCACGTGATCTTGGCTGATTACCTTGGCGGATCGGCGCTCGCCAAGGGGATACGACGAAACCTTGAGCGCGATTGGTCAGAGGAGTACGTCGGCGAAATCTCTCACACAGTGCGTGTGGGGGAGGCTAAGGATCGTCGCGTCCCGGTTGCGGTACACGCTCCGCAGAGCACAGCGGCGGCCGACTACCGAACGGCAGCCAAGAAGCTCATCGATCGAATCCCCACCATCGAAGGACAGTGACGACTATGGCGACCAAGCCGGGCATCAGCGAGCATTCGACCCGCCCTAGCCGCAGAGCGGCTCGAGAACAGAGCACAGGCCTGGGCTCCATGCTTAGCAACAGCAAAGAGGGGAACACCGCCCCTGGGCCGTCGGCAGATCCCGCGGGTTCCTCCTCGGGATCATCTCTCGAGCGCACGGACACCCCCGGTGAGCCAGGCGCGGCGGAACGCCGCCAATCAGCCCCGGCGGTGGCGGCATCCAGGCTCTCAGCAGCAAAAAAGGTGAGAAAGGTGCCGTTCTCAACCCAAATCGAGATGGACACCGAGAAGCGCGTGGAGTGGCTGATCCGCACCAAGGGCTACAAAAAGACAGACATCACTGGGGATGCCCTCGACGCCCTTCTGGACGCTCTCGGCGTTCCTCCAGCGGACAAGATTAAGGACTGACTGACATGCATGCATGTAGAAATACATGCATGTCAGTCAGCCAAGGTGGAGGACTGATCGATGGCGCACCCTGATGATCACGCGATGATCATCACGTCGGGCAAGGTGTTGTCCCCGTCGGGGGCTGTGTTGGTGGATAAGCCTGTTGACTCTGTGGACAAGCTCCTCAAGGTGTTGGAGTGGCGCCAGCGCCGACAGCCGTTGTCCCCGGCGGGGTTGCCAGCGCAGGTGTGGGTGATCGACGCCGCATGCGCACAGCTCGGGTGGGGCCCGGACGATGTCGACCCAGGCGACGAGGCGGACTACTCCGATGAGGAGCTGCGAGAAGGCCGGATGAAGACCGACGTGATCGCGCGCCTGGATGACGCCACCCGCGAACTCCTCGGCCCCTACCTGGCGCCCCAGGGTGAGGACGGCTGGCATCTGTACCAGCCGGGGGAGGAGATCGGCTACCGCCTGCACCTTTCTCACACCGCAGGCAACCGCAAGCTGATGGTCGATGTGATCCTCGAGGGCTGGGCGTGGACCGCGCGCATCAACCACGACCGTATGGGCATCCTTGGCTCCGAAACCGCGGGCACTCTCATCGATTTCGAGGACGAGATGGACACCGCCCGGGAGCTGGCCCGCCGGTTGTGCTGGCATGTCGACCACCTCGGCGTCCTACCCGGGATCACTCCCGCACGTACCGGGGCGGTGATCCTCGACCGGATCTTCCGGGACCGCCGCAAGACCGGGCGCGGCATCATCGTCGATGCGCCAGTTCCGTTGCCGCCCATCGATATCACCGACGCCGACGAGCTTGAACCGGTCATCGTGTGGTCGCGTGGCTGGATCGACACCGAGGAACTCGACGCCGCCGATGAGCTGGTGACGATCGACCAACGCGCCTCGTATCTGGCCAGTGCCGGCATGATCAATCTGGGATACGGCGAACTCGTCCACCACAGCACCGGCGCCGAGGAACTCGCCCACACCAGTAGCCCTCTTCCGTTCGGTGTTTGGCAGATCACGCTGCCGGCCGCCGACACCCTCGCGCTCCCGGACAAACTGCCGCTCCCGCATCCACGGATGCGCACCGACCGGCCCGTGACGACCTGGGTGACTACCGAAACGATCATCAGCCTGACCGCGCCAATACCGGATGGGGGAGCGGGCCTCGACATCGCGGATCTGGCGATCACCGAGGCCTGGACCACCACCGACCAAGGACAGGTGCTCAAGCGATGGAAGGAACTACTCGCTGCCGCCCGCAAAGCCGCTGTGGAGGCCGACGACCCAATCCTCAAGTCGATGGTCACCGACATCTACAAGGGCTACCTCGGACGCATCGCCGGTGACCGCAACTGGGATTCCCACATGCGCCACCACTACCAGCCGATCTGGGCCGCGGCCGTCAAAGCTCACGCCCGCCACCGCTCCCGCGCCAAAGCTATGAAACTCGCACGCGAGCACGACATTTGGCCCATCAAAGGCCTCACCGACGCCTGGACCTACCTCGCCCCCGCAGGCGTCGACCTCGCCGACGAACTGACCTACCTCGGCAAGTTCGTGATCGAAAAGCGGCGCCCGCTCGACGACGACGTCATCCTTGCCCTGCTCTCGGCCACCACACCCACCGAGGTCCGCAAGGCGATCAACACCGCCTACACTGTCTCCGGCCAACCAGACGACGACGACTCCGCCACAACCGATCTCACACCCGAGAATGACACGGCCACCACCGCGGAGGTGGTGAGCTGATGGCCCAGTTCCGGCCGCGGCGGCGCGAACGCCGCGACGAACCCACCGCCACCACCACCGCGGCCGCCGGCCGGCAGGTCTCCGTCGCAGCCGGCACCGCGGCCGACCTCGCTCGTGCCGATGCGGGTCTGGTGGGGGAGCGCACCCCTACCGATCACCTGGGCACTATCGGCTACGACGCCGCCTGCAAGGCCGCCCAGGACGCGGGCCGCCGCCCGCCCTCGCGACGAACCTTCCGCCGCTGGAAACAGCAGGGACGTATCCCCGATGACCGCACTGCTGACCTCGTCGCTCGCCGCGCCGAGATCACCCGCATGGGCGGGGTTGACGGAGCCGCACAGCAGCTCGGCCGCTCACCGAGCGCCGTCTACGACTGGCGAGCCGGACGCACCAAGAGCTTGCGCCCCGACGCCCAGGGCCGACTCGTCGATGCACAGGTGGCACAGCGCCTCGTCGACAGCGGCGTCGACGTCTCCCGCATGCGACCGACCATCCACTTCACCGCCGATGTCCACGCCCGCACCGACGGCGGCAACTACGACTACCGCATGGCCAAATCCTTCGACTTCGGCGGCCCCCAGGGCCTCGACCACACCCAGATGAGCCGCCAACAGATCGCCGCCCTCGGCGACGCCCTGGCCCGCGACGACCACGCCCGCGTCGCGGCCATCCTCGAAGAGCACGCCTCGGTCAACTTCGCCGCTTTCGACGACTTCGACGACGACACCGGATTCCACTTCGACGGCGTCCGCGACTTCCGCATCGACTGGAGCTGATATGTCGAGCATTCCGTGGCACACGAGCACTGACCTACTCAACCTCGACGAGCTGGTGGAGCTGGTCGACAGGGTCGAACACGTCCGCGGCCACGCCCTGGCGATCGGGGAGTCCTCGGCGGTCAAAGCCGCCTTCCACGCCGCCGGTGCGATCAGCCTGCCCACCGCCAGCTACACCCACGGTGTCGACGCCGACCGGTTCTGCGCGCTCCTGGCCGCCACGGACCCTGACCTCGCCGAACACTTCCGCACCCACCGTGCCAGTACGCGGTCGCCCGCTCCCGGCCCCTGAGCGGCCTCTGGCCGCGGAACGGTGCGCGGTGGGGCAACTGAGCCCGCGGAGCCGCCGCGGCCGTCTGAGGCCCGATACGCTGACATCAACCCGAGATCCACGATCACCACACCGAAGGGACACCAGGCGATGGCACACGATGCAGGCCAGGGCTCGTTCGACCAGCTGGCCCCCGAACTGTTCACCGTGTCCTCGGTCGATACCCCGACCTCGGGTTACCGGGTGCCGGCGGTGCTGGAGATCGTCGGAGTCACCTACCGCCAGCTCGACTACTGGGCTCGCACCGGACTGGTCGAACCAAGCGTCCAGGCGGCCGCCGGGTCGGGGTCGCAGCGTCTCTACAGCTTCCGCGACATCCTCGCGCTCAAGATCGTCAGACGCCTCCTCGACGCCGGGATCTCGTTGCGCAACATCCGCACCGCGGTCGAGTTCCTCGCCAAACGAGGCACCACCGACCTCGCACAAACGACCCTGATCAGCGACGGCACCACCGTCTTTGAGGCCACCTCCGATGCCGAAATCATCGACCTGCTCCATGGCGGGCAAGGCGTGTTCGCGATCGCTGTTGGCCACACGTTGACCGACCTGGCCGGCACCGTGCACCAGTTCCCCGCCGAAGACGCCACCGAAGCGCCGGCCGTCGACGAACTCGCGCAGCGCCGCAATGCAGCCGTGTCCGAAGCAGTCTGATCAAAACGAGTAGCCGGAGGTCTTTGTCATGGTTGACGTGCTGTCACAGCCGCTGGGTGTCTACATGATGACGTTGTGGTGGCATTCCCGTGGCGACGAGGTCGCCAATGCTGAACTCGCCGACATCCTCACCGCCCGAGGATTTCTCGACGCCACCGCAGATATGAGTGTGTCGCGAGACAGCAGTGCTGCGGTACATGCGGCGACCGAAGACGACACCACCCGCGAGTTACTCGCGCAGTGGTGCGTCAAAGTCCGTGCACGCCGCGGGGGAGCGGGTGTGCAGCACCCGTCACGTTGGCTGCCGCAGGCAACCGCGGCCATGGCCGCAGAGACCGACCCCGACGCCGTGAATCGCCAGCATCATTTGGTGATCGACATGGTGACCAAGCTCCCGCCCGCCGATGCCGCCGATCCCGCTGTCTCCGAGCAGATCGCCGAGCATTTCCATACCTACAACACACACGCCATCCACCAGGGCCGTAGTCCGGACCGCTACTCACACAGGTGATTCAGCTGACGACGACGAGCACCACAGCCACACAGTGCGCGTTGATGATCGACGCGTCCACGACTCGGGATCGTGATGACGCGATCACCATCACCCCGAGTGACGCGGGGTGGGATGTGACGGTGTTGGTGGCCAACGTCGCCGATCTGGTGCTGGCTGGATCACCGACAGACCGCACCGCAGCCACCCGGGTGGAAACCCGCTACCGCGCCAAGGACACGGTGCCGATGCTCGGAGCGCAGCTCGAGCACGCCGCGACCCTCTCGGACACCCAGGATCGGGACGCCCTGGCCACCCGCCTGCGCGTGTCCGCCGACGGCGACGTGACCCTGGCCGGCCTGGGCCGTGAGGTGTTGGCGGCCGGGTCGTGTGTCGCGATCACCCACGATCAGGTCACCACGATCCTCGACGACCCAACACACGCCCACCACGCACAGCTGTCGGCGGCCACGCAGCTGTCGCAGGTGCTGGCCGGGCGGCGCCGCGCAGCCGGGGCGTTCGTGGTCTACGACCTCACCCGCGGACTGGTCTCGGGCGAAGACGGACGGCTGCTGGCACTGCCCGAGGGGCATAACGCTGCGGCGTATGTGATCGTCCAGGAGTTGATGATCGCCGCGAACGCTGCTGTGGCGCAGTACGCCATCGACGCCGAGCTACCGATCTTGTTCCGCAACCACCTGCGCAACCCCGTCGCGCCGGCTGATGTCGATCGGCTCGCTGATCTGGCCGCCGCGCTGTCCACGGTCACCACCACCGCCGAGCTGGCCGCTCTGCAAGGACAGCTCAACACCGCGATCTCCAAAGCCACCTACGGCGCGGTCGTGCGCGGACACATCGGATTGCAGGTCCCGGCCTACACCCACGCCACCTCACCCTTGCGCCGCTACGCCGACCTGGTCACACAACGCCAACTCCTGGCCCACCTCGACGGCACCGAACTGCCCTACACCGCAGAACAGTTGGCCACGATCGCCGACGCCCTGGCCGCGATCACCGCCGAACGTGACGCCGACTCCGAAGCCGTCCAGAAGGCCCGCACCCGCCGGGCGAACGAAGCCGCGATCGCCGCCGGCGACCTGTCGCACATGAACGACCGCGAGTTCCTACGCGTGCTGCGCCTGGGCGCCCAAGCCGCACCACCAGCCTCGGTCGCCACCGAACTGACCGACCGCGCCACAGCCGGACGGCTACACGCCGGGCACATCGCGGTGCTCTACACCACCGATCACCCCGACTGGAAAACACTGCGCGCCAACCTGACTGCACGGCTCCGTGCCGAGCACGCGTACCTGGCGCCGTCAGCGATCTCAGCACTCCAGCAGATCGACGGCGGACAGATCGTCACCCCCACCCTCGACACCGACATCACCGGCCCGCCCCACCAACGCACCTTCGCCACCCGCGCCCACCTCGAGGACATGACCACCCGCTGGCACACCGGCCCGGTCAAGAAGACCACCGAACACGTCGCCCTGTGGGACCTGCTCGACATCATCGGCGGCCACACACCCTCGGCGGACCCCACCACACCACCACCCGCGCCACCCGAGCCCGAGCCGACACCGACGGTGGCGCCGCCGTGCGCACCTGCCAACCACACCCCGCCCCCGGCGGCCCCGAGAACCCCCAATCCAGCAGAGGCCTTGGATGCGTTCGCGCTGCACGCCGCGCTCGGCGGCGACGACGACACCCGGCGCGCGCGCCGCCGCGCGAACGCCCTGAAAAACCCCGTCGGCTGGCTGACCACCCTCGCGCCCACCATCGGCGCCGGCGAACTGCACGTCGACACCCACACCGAGGGCCCACCGCATGAGCGCACCTTCACCGTCACGCTGGCCGCCGGTCCCGCCCGCGGCACCGCCGCCGCATCGAGTATCAAGGCGGCCAAAACTGCTGCCGCCCACGCCGCAGTCACCGCACTGTTCGACAACCCCGACACCGCGGTTGTTTCCCACAACCTCGATGGCGGGGCATGAGCACGAACACACCGGTCGCCCTCGGCGATATCCACACCGCCCCGCTCTATCCCAGCCGCAACCGGCGCGCGGCGACCCAAGGCCCCACCTGGGCCCTCGTGGAATCCCCGGCCCGCCACCTACCCGCCGACGCCATCCCGGCATGTGCCCGAAACCCCGACGCCTGGTTCCCCGACCGGCTATCCACCGCCCGCGACGGTGTCGGGCACGCCGAGATGACCGCCTGCCGTCGCTGCCCGATCCGACAGGGCTGCGCCCGCGTCGCCCTCGACGACACCGCACACCTGTCCGGTATCTGGGCGGGGGTTTACGTCTCGCCGCCCGGATCAGCCAGCCAGAAGGCTGTTCGTGACACCGCGCTCGAGGAGCTAGGCGACATCGCCTACCCCAACAACAGTCGAGTCGAGTCGGGATAGCCACCGAGCAGCACGAAGGCGCGGACACCGGCCAGGTCGGCGGCTTCCCGTCCGCGTTCCTCACCGGACGTCCGCGCCCGTGCCTCCGATACTACAGATAGACTCGAATGGGTGTTCGAGGAGTGGTCTGATCAGCGGACGCTACGGGTGTTTGACCCGCCGCGCCCGGTGTGGGTCGACATGACCGCGGCGGGCATGGCCGGCGGGTTCACCCCGGCCAACACGGTCCCGCTACGCGTGCGGACGGGCGGCGCGCGCCTCGAGCAACGCATGCAGGGCTGGCAGCACGCCTGGCTCCAGAGCAGCCAGGGCAAATGGTGGGCGGTGGTCTCGGTGCGCGTGTCCAGCGCGAACGAGCAGTCACACGCTCTGATCGCACTGACGGTCGCCTCCGGCGCGATCCGCCCCGCAGGGAATTCGACAGCGAAAGAGGAGTCATGACCGAGGGCATCGAGTCCGCCGGTGGGATCAGCGACCGCCGCGTACCCAAGCGCTCACGCGCCGACCTCGCCGATCTCACTCTCATCGTTTGTCCGCCTGGACAGCCGGCGCAAATCCGCGCATTCACCGGTGCCGAACAGGCCGAGGCCCAGGCTTACGCGAACGAGGTCGGCGCCAGCGTTGACGTCCTCGGTGGTGCTGCCTCCACATGACTGTGCAGGAAAGGCTGACGATATGGCCGGGGTCGGGTGGCGGATAGCACGTTGCGTCTACGCAACTTTGAAAGTACTTTCTAAGTATGAGTGTTCGTGAGGTGCCGTTCTCGGAGTTGCAGAATCGGGGCAAGGCTGCGGTGTCGGAGTGGTTGGCCAGCGAGGGTGGCCGGCCGCTGCGGGTGACCCGGCGTGATGCTGAGGACCTGGTGTTGATGACCGCGGCGCGCGCTGATCAGGAGCATGAGGTGGTTTCGGCTGCGGCGGCGGTGTTGCGTGCGTTGGCGGCCACGGCCGAGGCGGGGGTGTTTCGGGCTGCGGTGGTTTCGGCGTTTGCGTGGGCCACGCTGCTTTCGGACGCCGAGGTTGATCAGTTTGCGCGCGAGCTGGCGGATGCGTTGCAGCTGGGTGCGTCGCTGGATAGTCCGGCTCCTTCGGCGCAGGCGATCGAGGCGTGGCGGCACACTGCGGAGGTGTATGCCGATCCGGACTTGGCGCGTTTGTTGCGTGCAGCCACCAGCGGTGACGGCGGGGCGGTCCCCGCGCCGAGTCTGTGACCCCGCCCAAGCGGGGTGCTCGCGTCGCGCCGCCGGCCGCGCGCGGGCTGTGGGAGATGCGGTTTGCTACCACCGAGGCGGCTAAGGGTTGGGACGAGCTGTGTCGTGTGGCCGCGCCCAATGCGTTGGTGGCTTGGGAGGAGCTACGTCAGCGTTCCGAGCGGCCGACGCCGACTCCGCGTCATCATCAGCTCAAGGGCGATCTGGCCACCGGTGTGCATGGGGGTGTGGTGATGGAGCAGTGGCAGTACGAGGTCACCAGCGGCGGCCGGGTCTGGTACCTCGTCGATGAGGACAAGCACACCTTGTGGTTCAAGTACGCGAGCACGTCCCATCCCAAGCTCACCGATCGCTGAGTGCGCAGTAGTCCACGACGGTCTCCGCAGGGGTCGGGTCGCGGCGATCCTCAAGGCTTCGCCCGCGAACCTCGCGAGCTGCAGCGTCGGTTTCAGCGGGAGAGGACGACGAGTTCGACGTCGTCTTTTGAGCAGATGGTGGAGTAGCCCTGCTCTAGCGCTCTCGCGGCGGTGGGGGAAGCGCAGCTCCATCCGTCGAACTGGCGGATGTTGGCGTTGCCGAAATCGCCGGGTGGGAGCGCGCGGTAGTGATCGATGACGCGGAGTGCTTCGACGCAGGAGATGCTGCCCGAGCGGACTTCGACGACGGTGCGCCTGGTTGCGGCTCCGCAGGCTGTTCCTGCGGGCACTGGCGTGGTGGGCTCGGTGTAGTGGTCCATTGGCGGACGGTCCGCGGATGGTGGTGTTGTGTCCGGTGGGGAGCTGGTGAGGCGTCCGTCGTCGAAGCGGAAGTGCCCTCGGGGTGTTGTGCAGTCGATGCCGTTGCTGGGTAGCGCGGTGCAGGTGATGTCGCCGACGGTGATTCGAGAATTGGCCGGCAGTACGGGCGCAGTAGTGGGTGAGAGCGGCTCGAAGGTGGTGTTGGCGACGCTG